>JBOGYB010000260.1:0-3606 GCA_050696555.1 Solirubrobacteraceae bacterium
TCGCGACAATCACCCACGGACAACATCACCCTTGACTCACCGCGCGAAAGCTAACCCGCGATTACACGCTCAGCTGAAATCGCCCCAATCGCGGGGGTAAAACCAATCGTAAGGCGGACCCCATGTGACGAACTCGGCAGGATCGAAGCGCTCACCTGTCTTGTCAATCGAGATCACCTGTACCGGGAGCAAGCTAAGGGTGTGGCGCCCACCAGGACTATCACTGTCGTAATCCCAGAAGTGGTAGCGATCTGATTGGTCCTTGGTGCGGCGACTCGGACCGTAATCCATAGGCGCACATTTGCGAACTAGCTGACGACCTGAGTCGTCCTTGCTGACGAATGTCAGCATGACCTTCGTCAAACTTCCCACTCCCGCGATAAATGCCTCCTGGTCCTGGTGCACGAGAGATGCATCCTATTCCATATCAGCGAACTAGGTCTGTAGTCAGACGCTATCCGGTTGAGATGCCCGTAAGCAAGCACTCCTCGACTCGTCCGAGTCTGGCGGCCTACGACGCTTCGGAAGGACTCTCAGCCCTGAGCAAGCTGTGCCTCGCGGAGCCTGGCGCTTCGTCTTGCGATCCATCCCGAGTTCTGCTCTGATCGCTGCCGCTCCTAGAACCATGCGTCGAACGAGCGCTCGCAATGTCCCGGGGCTGGATTCATGATGAAGAAACCACATCACCAGGAGAATGGGCCCAAAACCATACGAACGAGCGTTTGGGACGACGCTGAGATCATCATCGACATCCAATACACCAAGCCAGGCACGGCTCTCGATGATCATCTTCGCAAGGAGCAGACCCAGGCGGTGCTTGATCTGCTGGCCGACTGCAAACGGAAGTTCGACAAGAACGGCGATGCTCGCCCATAGCCGAGCAAGACGGTCTGCAAGTCGAACCACTGTCAACCATCCACCCATACAAGGCCCAGAAAAAGCAAACTCCACACTCAGCCTCAGACAACTGTCATAGCGGGGGCGGGATTCGAACCCGCGACCTTCGGGTTATGAGCCCGACGAGCTACCAGACTGCTCCACCCCGCGTCGCTCTCCATGTTCTAGCAAAGAAGGACCCTCGCCGGAAGGCCTGGGAGCCCGATCCCATCGGCACAAGGAGCGGCCGGGGGATCGCGCGAAGGCACCACAGAGCCACATCTCCGCCAGTTACCTCTACGATCATCGCCCATGCGCACTGCGGTAGTGGACATCGGCACGAACTCCACGCGCCTGCTCGTAGCCGACGTGGATCCTGCATCGGGTGCGGTCGAGGAGCTTCACCGCGAGTCGCGGGTGACGCGTTTGGGCGACAGGGTGGACGCGGGTGGAACCCTCTCCGAGGAGGCCATCGAGAGGGTGTTCGCCACGCTCGCCAACTACCGTGTCACGATGGACGGCTTCGGGTGCGACGCCAACCTGGCGGTGCTCACCTCGGCGGTGCGTGACGCCTCCAACGGGACCTCCTTCACCGATCGCGTACGCTCCCAGTTCAGCCTCGACGCGAGGATTCTCTCGGGGGACGAAGAGGCCCAGCTGACGTTCCTCGGCGCCATGTCCGACCGCGATGGCGCCTCCTCTGAACCGACGGTGGTGATCGACATCGGCGGGGGGTCCACGGAGTTCATCGTGGGGGCCTCCCACAATGCCTTATTCCACATCTCCGTGCAGGCGGGGGTGCTACGAATGAGCGAGCGCCACATCCACACCGACCCTCCTTCCCCCACCGAGCTGCAGGAGCTCGCCGCCGACACCCGTGCGATCTTCCTCGCCGGTATCCCCCCCGAGCAGCGCTCCGCTGTGAAGCGGGCGATAGCAGTCGCCGGCACCGCCACCTCGGCGGCCGCCATCGACCAGGAGCTCGACCCCTATGACCCCAACCGCGTGCATGGCTACCCCCTGCTGCTCGCCACGGTGGAGCTCCTTATCGCGCGACTCGCCGACATGAGCGAAGTTCAGCGGCGTGAGGTCGTGGGGTTGCACCCCGATCGTGCCCCCACGATCGTCGCGGGGATGATCTTGCTGGACGAGGCGATGCGCGCGTTTGACCTCGACCGGGTAGAGGTCTCCGAGCACGACATCTTGCGTGGAGGCACGCTGCTTTTGTCCAAAAACGGGTGACACCCGCGCTGGTGCCCAGTGCGCTGGTGGACATCCGTCCGAGAACCTCTTCCCTCGCTACTCCATGTCCGAGGTTCTGCCGAAAAAGCCGTATCGGCTGTGGGGCGCGGGCTCTGTTGCGTGCCTCCACCTCCGGTCCATAGGCCTGCACCCCGCCGAGCGATCGGCACCCGCTGTGCGGGCCAACCTACCGACCTTCGAGGCTCGCACCCCTGCCTTTGCCTCGAGGTCATCAAAGTCCCCGAGGAAGCCGCCCTACCCAGGCGGCTTCCTCTTTTGAGGGGCCACCGGTTGGGTGGATCAGGCGAGGTTCGACTTGCGGGGGTAGGCGACGGTGGGGTCGGTGAGCACATTTACAAGCGCAGGCTTCCCGGAGGCAAACGCCCGCTCCAACGCTCCCCTCACATCCTCAGGGCGCTCCACCAGCTCGCCGTGCCCCCCCAACGCCTCCACCACCTGGTCGTAACGGGTGGCGGGACGCAGATCCGCAGCCACCGAATAACCGTAGAGGAACTCCATCGGATGCTTCTCAAGGGCCCATATCCCGTTGTTCCCCATCACCCCCACCACGTTCACCCCGTGGCGGGAAAGCGTGTCGAACTCCATCCCCGAGAAACCGAAGGCGCCGTCCCCGAGCAACAGCACCACTTGGCGGTTGGGGTGTGCGAGCTTCGCGGCCAGCGCATACCCCGGCCCTGTACCCAAGCACCCAAACGGCCCAGGATCGAGCCAGCAGCCGGGTTTGAAACTGTCGATGACCCGTCCCGCGTAGGACACGAAGTCCCCGCCGTCCCCGATCACGATGGCGTCGCGATCGATCACCTTCCCGAGCTCCGCATACAAGCGCATGGGGTGAAGGGGCGCGCGCTCATCCTCCAGCTCCCCCCGCTCCCCCTCGCGCCGCTCGCTCTCGGCGGAGCGCAACTCGGCGATCCAGGGCTCGCTTGATAGGGACTTCGCACCGGTGGCGGTGCACAGATCGGAAAGGGTGGCACCCAAGTCTCCATACAGCTCCACCGCGGGGTCACGTGGGTGGCGGCGCTGTGGCTCTGCCACGTCGATAGCCACGATCGCGGTGTCATCGCCGAAAGACCCCCCGAAGCCGAGGCGGAAATCCATCGGGACACCGATCACGAGTGCCACGTCCGCCTCTTTCAACCCTTGGGAGCGGGTACGTGAGAAGAACAGCTCGTGGTCAGCCGGCACGCAACCGCGCGCCAACCCGTTCAGGAACACGGGTATGCGTAGGGTCTCCGCGAGCTCCAGCAGCACGCGCTCCCCATGCCCCCAGTAGAGGTCGGTGCCGGCCATTACCACCGGTCGTTCCGCCTCCCTCAAGAGTTGCCCGGCGCGCTCGATCGCATCCCCGTCCGCCCCCCTTGCACCACGGCGATCGAGCACCGACGACGGAAGATCGGGCTCAGGCGCACTCATGAATACATAATCGAGTGGGAAATCGAGGAACGTGGGTCCCCCGTGAGGGGCCAT
>JBOGYB010000261.1:0-3586 GCA_050696555.1 Solirubrobacteraceae bacterium
GAGCGCGGCATACCAGCCGAGGAAGCGAAGGCGGTAGCCGCCTTCGGACTCGGGTCGCTGCTCTCCACTCGTCTACTACGCGATGTGCTCGGCATCCCAGCTCAGGTCGATGACCTGACGCTAGTCGACACCTGGGTGCAGATGATGGCCACAGTCATGGGCGATCCCACGCATGCGTGACACGCAATAGGGCGCACCGCTATGAGACAAGCTCTGCCTGTGGGTTATATGACAGGTAGAGCAACGATGTCTGATAAGGCGGGACGCCCTCGCTCAAAATCATCCCATTTGGCTACCATAGTGGGATGAGCAGACAGATCGCCGTCCGGCTTCCAGACGAGATCGTGGAGTTTGTCGATGAGATCGTTGGGGCAGGTGGGGGGCGCAGCAGGGCGGCGGTTGTCACGCGGGCGCTCAAGCCGGAACGGCGACGTGTGATTGCCGTGCAGGATGCCGAGATCCTCGCTCGCACGGGACCGGACCCGGAGCTTGCGGGTCTCGCCGAGCACGTAGCCGGAATGCGCTCGCCGCTTGCCTGATGAGGCCGATCCATATCGCGCATCTCGATAATGCACACACGTATCGCCATGGCGTTCGCGGTTTGCGTGGCGATCGGAGTTTCGGTGTCGATGGCGCCGAGCATCCTCGCCCAGCCGGTTTGGGAAGGTGCAGGCGGCTCAACCGGGACAGCGGCTGGCTTCGAGAACGGCGCTGCCGGTCCCACCGGCCCCACTGGCCCTACCGGGACAACTGGGCCCACCGGCGTAGCTAAGTCGCCTTGCAAGCGCTTGCGTTGCCCCGACCTTGTGATGTCTGCTCCGTCGAAGCTCCACCTCGACCGGACCACCATCCCGGGACGTGTGCTGCTCAGGGCCACGAGCTCGATCGACAACCACGGACGAGGTCCGCTCGAGGTGAGGGGGCGACGCATGAAAGCGCACAGGTGGTTGGTGTATCAGGCGATCTACGACCGTAAAGGCCGCGCCCACCTGTTCAAGACGGCCGCGAAGCTCGTCTACAAGTACGTTCCCGGACAACGTTACGGTTACGGAACGATCGGCGCTTACAGCTACTGGAAGTTCGAACACGCAGCCGGGTTTGAGCTGTGGTCGATCGGCCGGCAACGCAAAGCCCTGCGCCTCGTGCGGAGGGGCCCGAAGGTTGACTACTGCTTGCGAGACCTCTTTCGCACCTTCCCATCGCGTAGCTCACCGAGCTCCGCCGTCTATCCGGCGTGCAACCAAAACCCCCACATAAAAAGGGACGTGCTGGGGACGTCGGTCGGTTGGACCGACTCCTACCCCTACGAGTACCCGGAACAGTGGATCGATGTGACGGGCCTGCGCGGCAAGTTCGCCTACCTGCAGATCGCCGACCCAGACAAGCTCCTGATCGAGTCAAACCACCAAAACGACATCTCCGAGACCTATGTGACGCTGCCCTCGGGTCGCGTGCTTGGCCACCGCGTGGAGGTTGGCTCGCCCTGAGCTGTGCGGGTAAAGCGGTATTGACTACGCACCCCGCAAGCACGACGATGGGGTGACCTATTCCGAGAGGAGACGACTATGTCCCGCATGATGGCTGACTGTCGCCGCTGGCCAAGCGAGTCCAACTGCTCGCTGGTGATCATCGGCGAGGAGGACGAGGTGATTCGCGCTGCCGCTGAGCACGCCGCATCTGTGCATGGCCACGACGACACCCCCGAGATGCGCGAGCAACTCAAACAGATACTCGAGCCGGCCGAGGCATACGTGGCTGGGCCACGTGCGCAGGAGCCACTACCTGGTTAGGGTTGGCGGCCGGGGTTCGCTTCGGTGCTACTCGTCCGCAAGCGCTCGCAGCACGTCGAGCTTGGCGGCCCGCCGCGCCGGAAGCTGTGCGGCGAGCAGCCCCGCAAACGCGGCCACCACGAGCAACACGAAGAGCGTGCCCACGGGGATCGACTGCACAAACCCCGAGCCGGAGAGCGTGAGCGTGGTGATGAGCACTGCCCCAACCACCCCGATCACAAGACCGAACACGCCGCCGATGAGCGCCGTTATCACCGACTCGTAGCGGATCATCTGACGGATCTGGCGGCGGGAGGTGCCGATCGCACGCATCATCCCCAGCTCACGGGTGCGCTCGTAGATCGACAGGATCAGGGTGTTGACTATCCCGAACAGCGACACGATTACCGAGAGGGCGAGCAGGACGTAGATGAGGGCCAGCAGAGTGTCGATCTGTTTCGCCTGGTCTTCCTTGAATTGCTGGGCGGTGCGTGAACGGGCTTGAGGGAAATTCGCCGCCAGCACCTTGTCCACGGCCGGTTGCACCTGCGTATTGCTTGCGCCCTTTGCGTATGCGACGAAGTCGACCGCGTCGTCGCGCTGGCCAAACGCCACCCGCGCGAGTGGTAGCGAGATTGTGAGGTTGCCGAGCAGTCGCGCGTTGTCCTGCGCGATGCCAAGGACCTTCAGTTGCACGTGCCGATCGGTGGGGGTGAGTACCGACACGGTTTGGCCCACTTTCAGTTTGCGCTTGCTCGCGTAGGACTTGGTGAGAATCGTGCCGCTCCTCCCGAGCGCGAGTAGCGTGGCGTTGGAGCCCTGCTTCCATTCCACGCGATACACCTGAGCGAAGCTTCGCGGGTCGATCGCGGTGATGGTGGCGTTGCTCGTGCTCCCGTGCAACCTCCCCACAGTGAACGCGATCGGAGTCACGGTGGCGACCCCCGGCACACGCCGCAGTGCGGGCGCCACGAGCGCGGGGATCGAGGCTTCGTTGCTGGCTTGGGAGTTCTCCACGATCAAATCCCCGGCGAACGAACGGCTCACCGCCTGGTCGATCGTGGCCTTCGTGCCATCCGCGAGCACCGCCACGAGCGTCACGAGCGCCAACCCCACGGTCAACGCCGCAGCCGTGGTTAGCGTGCGTCCTGGTTGGCGGATCGAGTTCTCCTGGGCGAGTCTCCCAGTGATCCCTCTCCAGCTCACCAACCCGCCGATGATCTTCGCTAGCCGGCGGGTAAGCCGGTATCGCGGGCCGTGCTTGCGTTGGCGCAAACGCACATACAGCACCACCAGCCCGATCATCGTTATCAGCGCGATCGTGCCGAAACTGTCGTGCTGGACGAGTGCCACCACGAGGCGGATCAAGATCAACCCGAGCAGGATTGGCACCGCGTGGCGTCCGCGGGTGAGTGGGGTACGGCGCGGGATCTCCACTCCCTCGCGCATCGCCGCGAGCGGTGGCACACGAGTGGCGCGAATCGCGGGGGAAAGTCCCGCGAGAAGTGTGACGGTAACCCCCACCAGCAGAGACACGACGATCGTGCGCGTCTCCACCACCGTGCCGTTGTTCGGCAGGTCGGCGCCGAACGCCTTGAACAGCTGGTTGAGCGCAGGTGCCAGAGCGATGCCCCCGAGCAGCCCCAGTACCGCGCCGACGACCCCGAGCATCAGCCCTTCGTAGACGACAGAGCGCATGATCTGACCGCGCGAGCTGCCGATCGTGCGCAACAGCCCAAACTCGCGCGTGCGCTGCGCCACGGTGATGGAGAAGGTGTTGAAGATGATGAACGCCCCAACCACTAGCGAGACATAGG
>JBOGYB010000262.1:0-3580 GCA_050696555.1 Solirubrobacteraceae bacterium
GCCCAGCAGACGCCGGCGCCGGCGCCGGACGGCGAGGAGCCCAGCGGCATGGCTGATGGCAATGGCGGCCCGCCCGAGGCGGAGCCGCCCCCCACGCTCGTGCGGGTGGCAGCCGGTGCGGGCGTCTCTCCGGCCACGGTCAGGCGCTGGATCAAGGAGGGGCTGGTGCCGCAGTACGAGGGTGCGTGGACCCCGGCTGCCGTAGCCCAGGTGCGGATCGTGGGCCGTCTGCGCGACCGCGGGCACACGCTCGACGATATCCGTCGCGCCCAGGAGAGCGGGCAGCTAGCCGGCTACGTGCAGGGGATGTTTGCCCCCCCCGAGGGTCGCTACACGCTCGAGCAGGCCTCCCAGGAGGCGGATATCGACCCGGCGATGATCGAGCGGCTGTACATGAACTTGGGCCTGAGCGCGCTCTCGCTCGACTCGATGGGAGAGGAAGACATGGAGATGGTGCGCTATGTCGCCGCCATGCTCTCCGCCGGCATGCCCGAGGCTGTGCTGCTCCAGCTCGCCCGCGTATACGGGCAGACGATGGCTCAGATCGCCGACGCCGAGGTCCGTTTGATCCATATCTACGTGCACGAGCCGATGATGCGCGAAGGGCTCCCGGGGACCGAGATGGCTGAGGCGATGGAGGGACTGGCGGGAGATCTGCTGCCGTTCGCCGCTCCCTTCATGCGCTACCTGCACGGCCGCTTCCTTGGGCATTTCATCGAGCAGGACGTGATCGGTCACATGGAGGCGGAGTTCGCCGACAGCGTCCCCGAGGAGGGGCGTATGCGTGTAGTGATCGCCTTCGCCGACCTCGCCGGCTACACCCGTCTCACCGAGGAGCGTGGCGACGAGGAGGCGGTAGGTGTCGTGGAACGCTTCGTGGAAGCCGTGGAGCAGACGCTTCCCATCGACGCCCGCGTCATCAAGACGCTCGGCGACGAGGTGATGGTGGTGGGTGCCGATGCCGTCGCGCTCACACAATGGGCTGTGGGCTTGCAACAGGAAACGCTCGCGGATGCGCCTGCGCCCCGCATCGGCATCCACTACGGCGAGGCCATCTACCGCGACGGCGACTACTATGGCCGCGACGTCAACCAGGCGGCACGAGTTGTCGCGCGGGCGGCGGGAGGAGAGGTGCTCGTCACGCGCCGTGTGGTCGATACCGCCGCCGGTGTGGAGGGCCTGATCTTCGAGCTGATCGGCGAAATCGGGCTGAAGGGCTTCTCCGAGCCGATCGAGCTGTTCCACGCGCTGCCCTCCGAGGGCTGAACCCGATCCCTGTCCCTCCACCCCGTCGCGGTCTTGTGATGAGGTAGGTGCATGACGGTCGAGGAGGTACGCGAGCTGGTGCGCGCGGGCGGGCTGCTTCCCCCCGAGCAGCCGGTCGTCGCGATGCTCTCGGGCGGGCGCGACTCCGTATGCCTGCTCGACGTCCTCGTGGCGCTTTGCGGTGGCGCCGAGTGGGTCAAGGCACTGCACGTCAACTATGGCTTGCGCGAGGAGTCAGACGGGGACGAGGCACACTGCCGTGTGCTGTGCGACGACTTGGGGGTCGAGATCGAGGTCGTTCGCGTGCAGCGCGACTCGCAAGCGAGCGGCAACCTCCATGCCTGGGCACGGGATGTGCGCTACGGCGCGGCCACCCGGCTTGCCGAGCGCAACGATGCGCTTATCGCCGCCGGTCACACGGCCACCGACCAGGTGGAGACGATTCTCTATCGCCTCGCCGCCTCGCCCGGACGCCGAGCGTTGCTGGGGATGCCCGCGAGCGAGGGGCGGCTCGTGCGCCCGCTGCTGACCCTCACGCGTGAGCAGACCGCCACCTATTGCACAGAGCGAGGTTTGGCGTGGCGTGAGGATCTCAGCAACGACAGCCCCGACTACGCTCGTGCCCGCGTGCGCCACGGGCTGCTGAAGGCGCTCGACGCGGTTCACCCTGCGGCGCGTGCGAACGTCCTACGCACGGCCTCTTTGCTGCGCGGGGAGACAGAGCTGCTCGACGCCCTGGTTGACATCGAGCTGAAAGGCGGGGCGAGCATTGCGATCGAACGGCTGGCCGAGTTGCCGCCGGCGCTCGCGCGACTGGTGGTCATCCGCCTGGCCGAGGACGTCGCCGGCACGCTTGTGCCGCAGGCTGGTGAGCGGGTGGCGGAGATCCTTGCGCTCGCCGGGCGAGGAGGACGCGCCGAGCTTCACATCGGGGGGCTGGTGGGCGCGGTGGTAGAGGGGGGCGAGTTGCGCATGGTGAAGCTGAGTCCACGACTACCTCACGACTCGAGGGCGCGTACTTCAAGTGCATCGAGGAAGGTGGTCTGATTCAGGGACGGTGTTAAAGAGGACGGTGTTAAAAGTATTAATCGCGCAGTGGCACATCTGCATGCGAGAGACGATGTCGCGATGTCGCGGATAGACTCCGAGCCGTGGCGACAGACGAGCAGGCAGAGATCGGCAAGACGCTCGTCGTTGCTGATGCGCTTCGGGAACGTGTGTGCGACTTGGCCAAGGCCATCTCGAGCGACTACGCCGACAAGCGCCTCCTGCTCGTATGTGTCCTCAAGGGCGCGGTCTTCTTCCTCTCAGACCTCATGCGCCACATCGTCATCCCCGTCGAGGTGTAATTCATGGCGGTGGCCTCCTACGGCTCCGCCACCGACTCCTCGGGTGTGGTGCGCATCCTCAAGGACCTCGACATGCCGCTCGAGGGGCGCGACGTGCTGATCGTGGAGGACATAGTCGATTCGGGGCTCACGCTGCAATATCTGTTGCGCAATCTCGGCTCGCGTAATCCCGCGTCGCTGGAGGTGTGCTCGCTGCTCACCAAGCCCTCCCGCCGCAAGGTGGACCTGCCGGTGCGTTACGTCGGCTTTGAGATCCCCGACCGCTTTGTCGTGGGCTATGGCCTCGACTACGATGAGCGTTACCGCAACCTTCCCTACATAGCCGCTTTGGATCTCTGAGCGCGCCCCGCGGCGACGGGGCGCGACGGGGTGCCGTGGGACCCCGAACCTCCGCAAACAGCGGGATGAGACCCCTCCCGTGGTACCCTGGGGGACTGGCGGCGACCCGTATATCCGGCGCCAGAGCACTCGAGATCCAGCACATCAGCCCGACCTTATGAGCCGATTCTTCAAGAGCGCCGCTTTCCCGATCCTGATCGTGGTGATCATCGCCTTCTTTGCGGCGAAGCTCATCGTGCCCAGCTCGCAGAAGGGGCCCACCCACAGCTACCAGTCGCTCGTCACCACCGACATCCCCAAGCGCCTGGTCAAGTCGGCGACGCTCAAGGTCAAAGACAACTCTGTCGCCGTCACGCTCTACTCGAACAAAGGCGAAAAATACGAAGTGGGGTTCGTCGACCAGCAAGTCCCCAAGCTCGAAGAAGAACTGAGGAAATACGGGGTCGCCTTCAACGTCGAATCGAACAAGACCTCGATCTGGCCCTCCCTTCTCACCTATCTGCTTCCGCTGGTGCTCATCCTCGGCTTCTGGTTCTTCCTTATCATATAGGTAGAGGGGTGGTGGTCGCGGTTTTTTTTATTAGTGAATTAACGCTGGATGCTTGGGTGGGCGGTATGAGCAAAGA
>JBOGYB010000263.1:0-3547 GCA_050696555.1 Solirubrobacteraceae bacterium
GGTATCTGGCGGTGCTCGGCACCGAACCCGACATGCAGGGACAGGGCCTTGGCTCCGCCGTATTGGAGCCGGTGCTGAGGCAGTGCGACAACGACGGCGTGGCCGCCTACCTCGAGTCCTCCAAGGAACGCAACATCGCCTTCTACGCCCGCCACGGCTTCCGCGTGACAGGCGAGATCCGTCTACCGCGCGGCCCCACGATGTGGCCGATGTGGCGCGACCCACGACCCTAACGGCCTATCCACCGGACGTAATTCGCCATCAGCGCCGATATATCGTGCCCTCGAGCGCCCCTGTGTCTCCATCTCTTGCTGCTACCCGCGGCGCTCCTCGCTGAGCGGGGTGCCCTCATCGTCGGCCGCCTGCACCGGCGGCCACGGCCCCAACCAGTCGTCGCGGGCACCGTCCATCGTGATGACCGTGCCCGAGAAGAACTCCCCGGCGGGGGACGCGAGGTAGGCCACCATCCACGCCCACTCCTGCTCTGTCCCCATCCGCCCCAGCGGGATCGTGTGAGCGATCCGCTCCACGATCGCCTGTGGGTACTTGGTGAGTAGGGTCTGTGTCTCAAACTGCCCCGCGGCGAGCGCGAGCAGGCGGATACCGAAACGTGCCCACTCCACCGAGAGAGTGCGCATCAAATTCTCCACCGCCGCACGGGCAGCACCGGAGTGGGCCATCCCGGGCATCCCGTTGTGGGGGGAGAGCGTCACGCTGAATACCTTCCCCCCGCGTCCGGAGGGGATCATCGCCTTCGTAGCCACCGCATGCGTCATCAGCCAGGTGCCCTCGACGTTGAGACGGATCACTGTGCGAAAGCCCTTCGGCGTGATCGACTCGGCCGGCGCGAGGAACTGGCCGCCCGCATTGTTCACGAGCAGGTCGATCTGACCGTAACGGTCGAGGATGCCGTCCACGAGCCCCTCCACCTGCTCCTCCTCGCGGATGTCGCACACCCGCGCCTCGATCAACCCACGAGGATCTGCGGCGACGGTCTCTTGCAGCGGCTCCTCGCGGCGGCCACACACGATCACACGCGCCCCGCACCGAGCAAGCTCGAGCGCGGTCTCGCGGCCCAAGCCGCTGCCACCGCCGCTCACAATCGCCACTTCGCCGTCTAGCAGCGAGGGTGAGAACATTGCGTGAGCTTAGGGCGTTGGCGCACCGGAGGTAGCGCCCACCGTCGAGCACGTACGACGGTCCTTTATAGAAAGCGCCCAATCGGCCGATGACCGATATACCGCCCGCGCGAACGGGTAGACCATTGTGTGCGGAGATTCCGGACCTTTTGGCCTTTTCAAGGGTTCTCAATTCGTGGAAGGTCGCCATGCGGGAGGCGTCGAACCAACTGGAGCATAAAGACCAGACCAGAATGATTGACAACGCAACTATCGCGGCGTATAATTCCGACTTCAAGCATCGGATTACGAGGATCCCCCAGTCCCCACAAGGGGTCCCCGGCCGTTCGAATTAGAGAGACGCCTATGCCAGACACAGCCAAGAAGTCCCCCACAACCGTAGATTTGACCGCCGACAGCTTCATCCCGGAGTCGGTCGACCAGCTGCTCGCGCACTCGCGACGCTACCCCCTGCTCACCCCCGAGCAGGAGATCGAGCTCGCTCAGGAAATCGAGCGCGGCGACCTCCACGCCAAGGAAAAGCTCATCAACTCCAACCTGCGCCTCGTCGCCTCAAACGCCCGGCGCTACCAGAACCAGGGCCTCCCGCTCGCCGACCTCGTCCAAGAGGGCATGCTCGGGCTGATCCGTGCATCCGAGAAGTTCGACTGGCGCAAGGGGTTCCGCTTCTCCACCTATGCCACCCTGTGGATCCGCCAAGCCATCCAGCGCGGCCTCGAGAACTCCGGACGCACGATCCGGTTGCCCGTGCACGTCGCGCAGCGCTCCCGCAAGGTTGGCCGCGTCGAGCGCGAGCTGTCGGTGCGTCTCGGCCGCGAGCCCACCCTGGAGGAGCTCGCCGAGGAGACCGGCCTGCCGATCGACCAGGTCGAGGAGGTCCGCCACCAGCGCGCCGCCCTCGTCTCGCTCGACCAACAAGTCGGCGACGACGGCGACACCGCCCTGGGCGACCTGCTCCCCTCCGACGCCGAGGCACCGGAGGACACCGCCTGGGACAACGAGCGCGAGCGCATCGTGCATTCGGCGATCGCCAAGCTCCCCGACACGGAGCGCACTGTGCTCACGCTGCGCTTCGGCACCGGCCGCGAGGAGCCACAAACGCTAACCGCTATCGGCAAGCGCCTCGGCTTCTCCGCCGAGCGCGCCTCGCAGCTCGAGCAGCGAGCGCTGAAGAAGCTCGCCGAGTCCCCTGAGCTGGCCGCGCTGCGCGAGGCTGCCTGAGCATTTTCGAGCACTTCACCCCGCCGGCCTGGTGTCGGCGGGGTCGTCGTGCCTGCTGTTGAGGCCCGGGCGAGGCGAGGAGGCGAGGTGTTGTGGTGTTCCGATTTAGGGTGACTCGCGCGGAGCAAGCCCTACTCCGCGTGCACACGCGCGCGCGGAGCAGGCCTCACTTCTGGATGAATCCCACGCACGCGGTCCCCCTCCACCTACTTCACGGTTAGCGTCCCTTCCATCCCCGCTTGCCGGTGGCCTGGGACCGAGCAGAAGAACTTGTACGTCCCGGGCTTGAGGTTGAGATTGAGCACCTTGCTTCCACCCTGGAAGGTCGGGGTGGCGCCCACGGTCGACCCCGACGAGGATTCCACCGTCACGTTGTGTTGCAGTGGAGCGTTGTTCGTGAACGTGATCGCCACGCTCCCCGCCTTGGCGGTGAGCGAGGTGGTGTTGTATTTCAATTCCCCCTGCGGATCGGCCGAGAGGTTGATCGCGCTCGCCCCACTCGACGGCGCCGCAGTCGAGGATGTAGTCGCCGGCGTGGTCGTTTCCGGCGCTGCCGTCGTAGGGGAGGAACTCGCGCTTTTAGACCCCCCACACCCTCCCAGGGCGATCGCCCCCAGCGCCAGCGCCAGCAATGGAACTGTGGATATGCGCCAACGGCTTGCATCATCTGCACTCAGGTGCCTCACGGCTGTCCTCCGTAGGTAGTGGGGCGTTCAAGTCTTATGACTGCGCTCCCCGTGGAATCCTTCCCTTACGGAGCCCTCCACATGCACGAAACCACTACCCCATGTCTACTGATACACAGAAGAGAGCCGTCGTGGGCTACCTCTACCCTGGGGGTTTCACGCTACACAAATCAGGGGAAGGTTGAGAGCGCATGACGACTCCCGCAAACCAAAAGTCGCCCTGGGAGCGCACGGTCGAGCTGACTATCGCCGTGGGCGAACGCATCCTCGCTCCTATAGAGCGGTTCATCGGCAAACGCTCGCTCGTAGGGGACGCCACCTTCTTCCCCGAAGACCGCTTCCCCTGGATCGAACAGGTGGAGCGCAACTGGCTCACCATCCGCGAGGAGCTCGAAGCGGTGATGGCCGACCGCGACGCCCTCCCCAACTTCCAGGACATCTCCAAGGACCAGATCGAGATCACCGACGACGATCGCTGGAAGACTCTATTCCTCTACGGCT
>JBOGYB010000264.1:0-3543 GCA_050696555.1 Solirubrobacteraceae bacterium
GGCTCATCGCGCGCTGGAGCCGGGGTGGGATGTATCCCGAGAGGCCGGGGCAGTAGACGGGGGGAGGGAGGTCTTCACCGGAGGATCCCTGTGCGTTGATCGGACGCAGTTGCCTTGCGGCGAGCATGGTGTGGGCGAGCGTGTCGGAGGACACATCGATCGCCAAGCGTCCGCTGTAGATCTCCATCGAGTGTCCTTCATCGTAGATTGTCGCCGGGACCCCCCTGATGAGGAGATTGCGCTGCGGGCCGAGCGCGCTGTTGGAGTGCAGGCGATAGATCACCGTGGTCACTTGCAGCGGCAGCAGGCAACTTCCCCCACCACCGAGTAGCCCCTTGCCGTTGACGCAGTCGCCGTAGTACACGCTGTCCCCGATGGTGGTGCTGTAGCTCTTCATCCCATCCACCGCCACAAGTGGCTTGTCGATGAAGCGTGGCCCGGCCCAGTAGAGCCTGAAGTAAGGAAAGGTTTGCGCTTCGGCCAGCCCTGCGCTGCTGAGAGGAGGAGGGTGTGTGGTGCCGCACCCCACGGCGAGTGTCGCCGCAGCAAGCAGCGCCGGCGCGGGGAGTGCTCTGAGCGCGACTCTCATCGGCGCTGATTATCGGCTACCGGAGCTTCCCACGTGCCGGCGCGACTTTCGGAGTGCTCGTCTGTTCTAGGAGCACAACCGCGCGACCCGTCCAATTGAGATTGGCTCACGCGGGAGCTGGGGCCCGGTGGAGTAGCACACCGGGCCTCAGCCGATTTGGGGAATGGTCGGCTAAGGCTCCTCCGGTTTCGCGTGCGATGACCATTGCCGCGATGCCTCACGTTGGCGTTCGGCGTGCTATCCCGCGACGCAGCGGCGCGAACCGTGGTTGTGGCGCATACTGGCGGGCTGTGGAGAGCCAAGCACTGACGGAACGCCCCTCCCGGCTGCCGACATCCCGCGCGCGTTCGCTCCCCAGACTGCTCTCACCCGCGCTCGTGCTGGCGTGTGTGCTGGTGGGAGCGTGGCTCCTTCTCAACCCCCGCTCCCCCGATCTGGCCGCTCAGGTGTACCGCGAGACGCTGTTCGAACGGTATGGGTTCACCCTGTGGGATAACAACTGGTACTCCGGTCACCATCTCCCCGGCTACTCCCTCGTGTTCCCGTGGGTGGCGCTTGTGCTCGGGCTGCGCCTGGTGGGGGCCCTCGCGGTGCTCCTCTCCACGTTCGCTTTCGAGCGCATCGCCACGGAGGTGTACGGCCCGCGTGCGCGTTGGGGGGCGGCGTGCTTCGCGTTGGCCGTCGCCGGTGACCTGTGGATCGGCAGGCTCACGTTCGCGCTGGGAGTCACATTCGCCACCTTCGCTGTGTTTACGCTCGTGTGCGGCAAGCCGTGGCTTGCGGGGACGCTAACCGCTGTGTGTGCCGCCACAAGCCCGGTGGCGGGATTGCTGCTGGCGCTAGCGGGGGGTACTCATGTGCTCGCCACCCGCAACCCCCGTGCCGGTTTCGCGCTTGTGGTACCCGCTCTGCTGGTGACGCTCCCACTGGAGGGGATGTTCCCCGAGGGTGGGTGGGAGCCCTTTGCCGCGAGCTCCGTCACGGCGACGCTCGCTGTGACACTTGCGTTCCTGTATGCCCTCCCGCCCAAGGAGCGACTTCTGCGCATCGGGGGGAGGGTGTATCTCGGTGTGACCCTCCTCTCGATCCTCCCCACCCCGATGGGCAGCAACATCGATCGCTACGCGGTGATGCTCGCGGGCCCCCTGCTGTTGTGCGCGTTGGGGCGCGACGGTTTCAGGCGTGCCGGCCGACCGTTCGTGGCGATGGTGCTGGCGGTGGGGGGGATCGTGGTGTGGACTGCATGGGGACCGGTCAGGGAGAGTACGGGAGTGATCGGTGACCCATCCACGAGTCGGGCTTATTACCGCCCGCTCGAACGCTTCCTCGGGGGGAGAGGGGGGCCGTTGGTGCGCGTAGAGGTGCCTTTCACTCACTCCCATTGGGAGGCGGCGCTGCTTGCCCCCCGCTTTCCCCTCGCTCGCGGCTGGGAGCGCCAACTCGACACGAAGTACGACGGAATCTTCTTCAAAGCACCCCTCACCGCCGGCGCGTATCGTGATTGGTTGCGGGCAAACGCGGTGAGCTACGTCGCCCTGCCGGATGTACGTTTGGATGGGTCGAGCGACGAAGAGGCTGCACTCATCCGCAAGGGGGAGCCGTATCTGCATGAAGTGTTCGCAAGCCCCCACTGGCGGGTGTTCGCGATGGTGGGCCACGCCCCCCTTGCCTCCTCTCCGGGGACGCTCCTCGCGCTTGGGCACGACTCGTTTGCACTGCGCTTCGCGCAGGCGGGGGAGTCGTTTGTGCGGGTTCGCTACACCCCCTACTGGACAATCGTGGGGGGCTCCGCCTGCGTAAGGAGTGCCCCCGGGGGGTGGACAGCGGTGAGCGTCAATGCCCCCGGTGTCGTGCGTGTCGCCGCGCGCTTCTCTCTCTCGCGCGCTCTCGGGCAAGGCGACGCCTGCGTGCGCTGACCGCCGCTCGTCTGCGTGCCGTCTGTGCGGTTCGCTTTCGTGCCGCCACTTGCGCTGCCCTTCTGCGCGCTGCGGCGCGTGCTGCTCTCCTGCGCATAGCTGCTTGTGCGGCCTTCGCCGCGGCGGCGGGGTGCGTCGTGGGTGCGTCGGGGGCGAGTGCGTACAAACCCGTGAT
The DNA here is from genome assembly GCA_050696555.1 of Solirubrobacteraceae bacterium. GTDB lineage: Bacteria > Actinomycetota > Thermoleophilia > Solirubrobacterales > Solirubrobacteraceae > Palsa-744. The sequence continues at coordinate 2,681 of JBOGYB010000264.1, forward strand.
CCCCGACAGGTAGAGGTAGTGGTCGTCGCTCACCACCGGGTCAAACGACCCCGTGTCCTTAGTGAACACCACCCTCCCGGTCGAGATACCAAGGCCGATCGTGCGGTGGGTGCCGAGGTCGGCGAAGTACACGATGTTCCCGATGATGGTGGCCGACCCCGAGATCTTCCCTCCCGCTTTATACCTCCACTCCACGCGTCCCGAGCGGGCGTTCAGAGCGTAGAAGGTCCCGTCGTAGGAGCCCTCGTAGATCGTGGGCCCGAGGCCGGGGGCGTTGGTGACGGCGGGGGACGCGTACACGTATGCCCCCGTTTGCACCGCCCAGTCGAGCTTCCCCGAAGAGGCGTCGTACGCGTACACCCTCCCGTCGGTGTTCCCCAGGAACACCCTCCCGTACATCACCGCCGGGGTGGAGTAGAAGGTGCCGCTCCCAAGCAGTGCCCCACCCGACCCACTCGCCCACACACGGTGCCCGTCGCGCTCACGCACCGCCTGCAACTCCCCCGAGTAGTCCCCGAAATAGAGCACCCCGTTCGAGAGGGAGGGACTCGCCTTCACCGCCCCTTTCGCGTGGTAGGTCCACAGCACTTTGCCGGTGCGCGCGGCAAGCGCGTACACGGTGCCGTTTTGCGACCCAAAGAAGATCTTTCCGTCGTCGAGCAGAGGGGAGGACTCGGCGCGGGAGGGGAGATCACGCGACCAGCGGATATGCCCGTTGACGGTGTTCAGCGCCACCACTCGTCCTGCTTCCATCCCAGGGGAGCGGGAGAGCACGGTGGCGTACACCGTCTCACCCCCCACAGCGGGTGTCGATGCCGACAGGGCCCCGAGCTTGCGGCTCCACATGTCCTTCCCTGTGTACT
>JBOGYB010000265.1:0-3540 GCA_050696555.1 Solirubrobacteraceae bacterium
GCCTTGTTGAGTGCGGCCTTGTTGGCAGGAGCGTTGAGGGCGCCGGCCGCCGAGGCCCCCCAGGCGGCGCTGGTGGCGAACGCCTGTCCTGTAAGGCACACGAGGACCAGCATCGCGATCAATTGGGCTTTGGGGGGGATTCGAAGCATGAGCTTTGCCCGCGGTGAGGGGAGCAGCGAGAATAGCGCCAACCGCCGGCCACACGACCCTCTCACGGGACACCACCGTAGAATGGACGGCCGATGGCACCCAAGCAGCGACAGATCCGGATCGAGCAGCGCGGCGCCCAGCAGGCGATCGCGGCACTCGAGCAGCGCTCCGACGAGGAGCTCGAGGCGGAGACGAAGTACAAGTCTGCCGCCCTCGCGATCCTCGGGGCACGCGCGTCGGAGCGCTTCGATGCGGAGGCGGCGCGCAGCTACTTCCAGCGGGCGATCGCCGCGGCGCGTCCCCAGGAACGGATGCAGCTGCGGCGTATGGCGGACGCCTCGCTTGCACTTGCCGAGCGGCGCGCGGGGGATCTCAAGAGCGCTGTCGAGCGTCTCGGTCACGAGGGGCCGAGCGGTGGTCAGATGTTTATGTTGCGAGCTATGGGTCTGCTTGTTCCTTCCGCCAGCGCGGGGATATTGGCGCGGGTGCGCGGAATTCTCTTGATCCTCCTCTTGATCGTGGCCATCCTGGCGCTCGGGCTGGGGATCGTCGAGCTGATCTCGCTCCCCTTCGGTGGGCTCGGGTTGGCGCCGGGCATCCTGCTCGGGCTGTTGCTTGCGATCGCGGTGATAGCGGTCGCTGCCATGGTGGGACGTCGCCGCCGCGATCGAGCGGCTGCCTCCAGACTCACAGGCCCCAAGTAACCCCTCACCACACAAGCTTGCGTGTCGCCGGGTTCAGGCCCGCCCTGCGGCTAGCTTGCGGAGAGCGTTGCGTGGGTGATCACCACGGGCGTCGTGGGAGTCCCGTCCTGTGGGGGGTCGGTGGGGAGCTTTGCGATGGCGTTCACCCCAGCCATGCTCCCCACGACGTTTCCAACCAGCGCGTATTGCGCAGGAAGAGGCGTGGAGTTGGCGGTGACGATGAAGAACTGGCTGCCCGACGCCCCCGGGGGGTCGGTGCTCGTCTTGGCCATCGCCACCGTCCCAACCGTGTAGCGCAGGCCGCTGGGGGGAGGCTCCACGATCGTGTACCCCGGTCCCCCCGAGCCGTCCCCGTTGGGGTCTCCCCCCTGGATCACGAACCCGGCGGCGACGCGGTGGAAGGTGAGGTTGTCGTAGAACCCCCGTTTAACCAGGTAGGCGAAGGAGGCGGTGGTGCGCGGGGCAGCGCCCACCGCGAGTCGGATGTCGATCGTGCCGCAGTTGGTGGTGAGTCGCACGACGTATCGCTTCGAGGGGTCGAGCTTGGTGGTGGGCTTGGTGATGTGCTTGTTCCCCTTCGGTGGGGGCGCCTGGGCTTTCGTGCACTGCACGTGCGGGGAGTGGGATGACGCGGTTGTGCTCGTCGGTAGCGTCTGTAGGCCGCCGGTCTGCGTGCCGGTCCTCTGGGTGGGGCTCCTGGAGGAGCCGCACGATATGAGCGCCAATCCGCCGGCAGCGGTGGTGGAGCAACACAACAGCAGGCGCGTGGCGCTCAACGGGGACACCGGCGCAGCATAGTCGCGTGGGTGTCGTCCCAGCGTGATGTTCGCGGGTTCTTAAGGCGCTCTTCGCCATTCCCAACACACACTCCTCCCTCACCCCGCGATGACTCCGCTCCAGCGGGAGTGGAGTAGGCGGACGTTGGCTGTCGATCTCGCTCGCGGGCCGTGCGCCCGCACACCGCAATACGCTTGCGCGATGGGAGATTCCGTATGTCTCGTCGTGAACCCCTCCGCGGGAGGAGGGAAAGCCGGTCGTGCCCTGCCCGAGGTGATCCCCGCGCTCGAGGGGTACGGCCTTGCGGTGCGCAGTGAGCTCACGCGCGACCTCGACCATGCACGCGAGCTGGCGCGCTCCGCTGCACTCGCCGGTGAGACGGTTGTTTGCCTGAGCGGGGACGGGATGGTGGGCGCGGTGGCGGATGCGCTACGGGAGCTCCCCGACGCGCTGATGGGCATCCTGCCGGGAGGGAGGGGTAACGATTTCGCGCGGGTGCTCGGCATTCCGGCCGATCCGCTAGAGGCGTGTGCCACGATCGCGGGGGGGCTCTCGCGGTGGGTGGACCTCGGCGAGGTGGATGGGAAGGCGTTCGTGGGGATCGCAAGCGTGGGTTTCGACAGCGACGCCAATCGCATCGCAAACCTTGCTCCCGCATGGTTGGGGGGGTTCGTGTACGCCTACGGGGCACTACGTGCCCTGCTCTCGTGGAAGCCCGCCCGTTTCGAGGTCGAGCTAGACCCACCGGGGGAGCGCCACTCGTTTGAGGGGTACACCGTGGGGGCGTGCAACTCGAAGACCTACGGTGGGGGGATGAGGGTGGCCCCCGGTGCTTTGCTCGACGATGGCTTGCTCGACGTGATGGTGCTCGAAAATGTCAGTAAGACGAGGTTCCTGACGAGGATCCTCCCGAAGGTTTTCGGGGGGAGCCATGTCGAGGAGCCCAGCGTGAGGGTGTTTCGCGCGCGTGAGGTGTCGATAAACGCCGACCGTCCCTTCACGATGTACGCCGACGGCGATCCGATAGGCGAGCTGCCGATACGGGTGAAGGCGTTGCGGGGGGCAGTGCGCGTGCTGGTGCCCGCCGGTGGGGCCGCTGCAGATGCCTTCTCCGGCGATCCCGCGGGCAGCGAGCCCGGCGCCGCCGAGCGATGAGCGCGTTGCTGGGGCCAAAGCTCGCGATCGCACGTACAGCGGCGGCGATAGCGCGTTTGCGGGGAGGCGGGGGTACCACCCTGCCCGGAAAGTTGCTGATGCGGATGGAGCCCTCGGCGATCGGGGTGCTCGCGGGACGCCTTTCGCAGGGGAGCGTGGTGGTGTCGGCGACGAACGGCAAGACCACCACGGCGGCGATGGCGGCGAGCGTCTTCGAGCGTGGGGGGATCCCACTGGTGCACAACCAGGCGGGTGCGAACATGGCGGGTGGGGTCGCCTCGACCCTGCTGGGTGCCGCCGGGCCGCGTGGGGGGATCGCGGGTGAGCTCGGGCTGTTCGAGGTTGACGAGCTCTGGTTGGATCGTCTCGTCGCCGAGCTGCACCCACGGGCGATCGTGTTGGGGAACCTCTTTCGCGACCAGCTCGACCGGTATGGGGAGCTCGACACGATCGCCGAGCGCTGGGGCGCCGCGGTCGGTGGTGGTGAGCCCGGCGAGAGAGCTCGGTTGGTGTGCAACGCTGACGATCCGCTCGTGGCTGATCTGGGTCGGGAGCGGCCCGACGTCCTCTACTTCGGGGTCGAGGACGACACGCTGGCACTGGAGGGCATGGCGCACGCCGCCGACGCAAAGCACTGTCGCCGTTGCGGTGCGCCGTATGTGTTCGATGTCGTTTATCTCGGCCACCTCGGCCACTACCATTGCCCGTCCTGTGGGCAGACGCGGCCCTCCCCCACCGTGGTTGCACGCTCGGT
>JBOGYB010000266.1:0-3520 GCA_050696555.1 Solirubrobacteraceae bacterium
CCACCAGCTCACGCGCGCGCACGCTCTCGTTGTGCTCGTGATAGCTCACGAGCTTCCCCACGATCTCATAGCGATCGAGCAGCACGCGCGTGCGGCGGGTGTCCTCACAAGCAATTGAATTTGCCTGACGCAGCACCTCCAGCACACGCAGCGTGATATCTCCGAGGTTGCCGATCGGGGTCGGACACACCACCAGTCGTCCCACTGCGTCATCCGTGGCGGACATTGCAGGAATATAGGGTCCCGCCCCTTGCCGGCGAACTTCCACCTACCGGCCCTACCACAGTGCCAAGTCCAACCCGCGAGGTTGGTGACGACCCGGCGGAGCGACTACTCAGTGACCTCAGAACCAGACGACAAGCCGCAATACACACGCTACCGCGCCGGAAGGCGATTGCCGAGGAGTCAGGAGAGCGACGTCCACGATGTCCGCCTACCCCGCTCTCCCCGCCGCCCACGCAAGCCAAGTGACCCCACCAACTCCCCACCACACGGCTGGAGCGGGCGCATCACCCTCAAGCGGGCCCTGCTTGCAATAGTCGCCTTCATCCTCGGTTGGCTGGCACTTTCGCTGGTGCTGTTCCTGCTGAGCTCCCACTTCGAGCGCACCTCTCCCCCCTCAGACGTCGCAGGCGTGCTAAGCCCTTCCGGCTTCCTCCTCACCTCTCCTAACAACATCCTCGTGCTTGGCTCCGACCGGCGCGAAAAAGGGAGCAAGGAACCGGGTGCCAACACCTCGGGCCCGAGTCTCTCGGACACAATCATGTTGATCCGCACAGGCGGCGGTCACTCGGCACGCCTTTCGATCCCACGCGACACGGTGCTCGAAATCCCCGGCCACGGGTTGCAAAAGATCAACGCCGCCTACGCGTTTGGCGGCCCGGCGCTCTCGATCTCGGTAATCCAAAACTACCTTCACATCCCCATCAACCATCTAGTGGAAGTCAACTTCGAAGACTTTCCCCAGCTCGTGGATGCGATGGGCGGAGTCGACTACACCGGCGGCTGCATCGTCTCGGAAATAAGCGGCGGCTCACGCAACGGCGGCTTCACACTACGCTTGAGCAGGGGCACACATCGCCTGGACGGCAAGCAGGCACTCGCGCTGGCGCGCACCCGCAAGAACAAGTGCGCACCCAACCAAACCGACCTGCAGCGAGCCGAACACCAGCAGGCGCTCTTTCAGGACATGAAGTCGCGGTTGCTGTCCCCCTCGAGCTTCTTGCGCCTACCGCTGATCGCCTGGAACGCACCGCCGGCGATCATCTCCGACATGAGCGGCCCCACACTGCTCGGCCTGTTCGGGGCACTCGCCGTGGGTGGTACCCCTCCCACGCGCGTGCTTCTCCCGTCCGGCACCCTCACCCTCGCGGACGGTGAGGTGGGTCTCAGTGTCTCCGAAAGCGAGCGCCACGCGGCCGGGGCAAGCTTTCTCGCCGGCTGAGGCCTCCTTACTACGGCCCCGACTGCGAGCCGAGGATGACCTACTTGGCGGTCGCTACGGGCTTCGCCTCGCTTTTCGCGGCGGGTTTCGCTGCCGTGTCGCTCTTCTTCGCCTCACCCTTCCCATTCGAGTCGGCCTTGGAGGACGTATCGGAGGAGCCCTCACTCGAGGAGGAGTCCGCGGAGGCGCTCGAAGACGACGCATCCGCGGATGCGTTCTCGCGCTGGCGCTTACGGGTGCCGTAGTCGGTGTTGTAGAAACCTTTCCCCTTGAAGTGCACCGCGGGGGCGTGCAACACCCGTTCGACTGGCACCCCGGTCTCGGGATCGGTGGTGAGTGACTCCTCGCTGAACGACTGCTGCACCTCGAAGGTGCTGCCATCGGGCCGTCTGTACTCGTAGATGGGCATTCCGCCGATTATAAGTAAGAGCGGGGTGCGCCTAATCGGCGACGAGCGAGCGAGCGCACTCGATACCCGCCCGAATCGTCTCAGCGAAGTCACGCTCCGGCTCGGCGATCATCCGCAACGCAAAGCCATCGCCGAGCGAGAAGAGGATATCCGCGACCGCCTCCGGCTCGGCGTGCAACTGCAGGACACCCTCGGCTTGCGCCGCCGCGAGCATCCCCGCCAGGCGCTCGCGCGTGAGCCGCACAAGCCGGGCATACTCGACAGCGATCTCCTCGTTGCGGCGCGAGAGCGTAAAGAGCTCGAACACGAGCGTCACGAAATCAGGGTCTTGGTGGATGGTCTCCTGCAGGTTCTCCGCAAGCAGCGCCACGAAGTCGTCAGCCGTCTGTGCCCCGGCGAGGCGCTGCTCGAGCGCTTCGATACGCTGATCGCAGTCTCGCCGCGCCGCCTCCACGAGCAGCTGCTCCTTAGTTCCGAAGTAGTAGTGGAGCAATCCCCGCGACACTCCAGCCTCGCGAGAGACGTGGTCGAACGTGGAGCCCGCGGCACCGCGACGCGCCACGCTGTGACGCATCGCCTCGACGATCCTCTGTGCCTTCTCGCCGGACAGTGACCGGGTGACCGCGGCAGCGACGGGCTCCGCCCGCTCCTCCAATGCAGAGGCGGTCTCGCTCACGCGGCCGATATGTCCGCCGGGGCGGGGGCTTCAGCCGCCGGCATCGTTGTGGAGCTGTAGTCGAACTCCTCCTCAGCCCCGAACAAGAGGTCGAGCACCTTCGAGCGCAGGCTTTCGCTGAGTACGAGCGCGAGCACCGCACCGATGGCCAGCAGCAGCAAGCCGCGGCCAAAGCTTCCTTTGCGCTTCGCCTTAGGCGGCGGCTGCCTGAACGCGAATGAGGCTTCCTTGAGCGCGTTAGCCGCTTCCGCCAGCTCACGTTGCAGCTTGCGGTCCTCCATGAGCGCCTTCCCCGCCGGCTTGCCGTTGCTGACGCGCCCGTACGCACTGCGCGCCGCCCCATAAGCCGCGAGCAGGTTCTCACGCAGCTGCTCGTCCTCCATCAAGCGCTTGACGTATTCGCTGCCAAGCACCGCCTCGCTTGCCTTGCCGATTCTGTCTTTTGCCGCCATCTGGCCACCGCCTCTGCTGAAAGCTTGTCGATGCTGTCCAATATACCCCCGATGATCTCTATCCCGAACGTATGAAACGCAATCCCCCCCACCTCGACAGGTCGGCGCATACCGATCGGAGCACCTGGGTCAGTGCCTAGCTTCCAGGCGACGGCCGCCTTCCTCGGAGCCCTTTTGATTGTGGGGGCGCTCGCATCCGGGCTTGCCCAGCGCTCGTTTCTATCCCTGGCAGCGCTGTTCGTAGTAGCCGGCTTTGTAGTGGGAGACGGCGGCTTCGAATGGGTGAGCTTCCATGCCCAATCGGGGTTCGTGGAGGACCTCGCGTTCGTAGCGCTGATCGTGATCCTCTTTCGCGATGGCCTGGAGGTAGAGGGAGAGATGCTGCAGAGCGCCTGGCATCTTCCCCTACGCAAGCTTGCGATCGCGATGCCTCTCACCGCCAGCATCGTGGCGATCGCGGCACACCTGCTGATCGGACTGTCGTGGACCGAGTCGTTGCTGCTGGGAGCACTCCTCTCCCCCACCGACCCGGTGCTCAC
>JBOGYB010000267.1:0-3513 GCA_050696555.1 Solirubrobacteraceae bacterium
GGCCTGTCGCGGCTCTAAGGCCAGTGACTTTTTTGGCGGGACTCAGTGTGCCAGCGAAGCCGTCGCCTGCGACGCTCAATGCCACAACGAAGGCTCCTAGGCAAAGAGGCGCTGCCAGCACCGACCACGGGTGCCACGAACGTTTCACCAGAGACGCCGACTATCGACGTTGAATGCGCCCACCGTCAGTAGCCACAGCAATGTGAGCGTCACGAGAGTTCCGATTCGCGGTAGCACTCTCTGCGAGACCTGGGAGCGAAAGAGGACGCGCGAGCTCGCTCCGGCCCGTAGAGCAGCGAGCCCCACGAGTGCGGCCCGCGACGCGCCGAAGATCGCTCCGGCAAGGGCCGCAACGGCGAGTGACTTCGCGAATCCACATAGGACAAAAACTGCGTAGACAACGGCGGACGGCACGGGTGTGAGAAGCCCGCCCCCGAGAACAGCACCGTAGAAAGCGAAACTCCTGATGGGGCCATACCGTTGCAGCCACTCTTGCGGAACCTGTCGCTTCGATGTCGGTAGCGGCGCCAGGCGTAAGTCGGAGAGAATGCAGACGGCGACGAGCGCGATCAACGCCACCCGCACTACCTGGCCCGGGATCAGTGTTCGCAGGGGCGTCACCGCGAACCACATGGCCGCCGCCATGGCTGCGCCGCCGACGATGCCGCCAAGCTCGTGAGCGAACCACGTTCGGCTCCTATGAAAGAAAGTGCGGCTTCCCTCTCCGAGGGAAGTAAGCCCAAGGGCCATATTCACGCCTCAGCCGGTCCCGGTGCTGAGAATCCCCGCCAGGAGCGCACCGACCGCAAGCGTGTGGGCCGCTAGCACCCGCTACACCTCAACAAGTGGGACGTCACCGCTCATTGCTCGCTCTACGGTCGCCTTATCGACGAGTTCCTGAAGGGCATCCCTTGTGCTCACGGCCCCCGACGCGAGCACTGTTCGCCCTCGCAGGAGGTAGACGAAGGGGACTCGGGCTACACCAAAGCTCCTGGCAGCATCGGGGGGATGGACGGGCCAACGAAGCTCAAGCTTGGTCTCAGAGTCAAGTAGCTTCGAGAGTTGACGGTTGGTCGTCCCGCTGACCAGCCCCACTATCCGGCCAGCGAAACTGAAGTCGGTTAGGACATCGAGGAGGGCGGAACACCCAGGGCACTCCGATGTCACGAAAGCAAGGAGCATGAGGTCGGTTGGATGGGGCCAGCGCAGGGGCTCTTGTCCATCGTCGACCAGGATCTCCACGTCTGGTACGTGTGCCCCGGGCAAGAGACCTCCGCCTAAATCATTCGCGCGGGCATACGCCTTATCGAGCTGACGGTAGAGCAAAGCGATGAGCGTCAACAGACAAGCGAATACGACCCACAACACCGAGTACACAGTGGTCTGCGTCGTAGTCAAGCGACCCTCGGTCCCTCGGTTGCCGCCTCGATGCGCTTCGTGACTGAGGCGGCATACGTGGTGAGCCAGTAGCTCGCTGCCACCAGGATTGAAGCCGAAAAGACGACCGCGCCATCGCTGGCGCTCCAATTCGCGTCAATCCCAAGCGGGCCGGCAGCCATCGGCCCGAACGCGGCTGCGACACAGGCTATCGCTACGCAGGTATTCAGGAACACGGCTACTCGACCCAATTCGAGTGGGACAACACCAGCCAAGCAGCCGCACGCGAACGGTTGCTTTCGCCTTAACGCGATTGACACCGCGCTGGCGAAGACGACGAACAGCGCCGCCGCTCCGATGAGCGTGTCCTGAACGACGAATCCGGCGAGTAGCGCGGACGCGACGAATGCCTCTGCCGTCACGATCGCAAGCCCGGCGGGCGCCGTTAGCGGGCCGGGGAGGAGTTCATAGCTACCGACCGCCTCAATGAACTCACGGAGGCGCGGTAGCTTCGCGATTGCGGAGACGAGCAAGACTAGAGCAACGGCAAAACGGATTAACGCAGCCCACGCCATCGGCTCCTCCTATGAGGTCAGGTACCGCTTTCCGCAAATACATGCACCTGAACCTGTGTCGCACGTGCTGCCCATGCCGTAATACCAGCAGTCGCAGCAATGGTAGTAACCATTGTGTCCGGAGATGTTGCAGTTCGTCGAACACCAGCAGTACGGATATGAGCCCCAGCCATTGCACCGCCAGGCGGGCGCGGATGGGCATGAGTCGTAGTTGAGGCACCAACCGGTCTGGTAGTGGGAGCAGGTGTAGGTCGCGCTGTTGCAGTAGCAGCCGTACGCATCGGTCTGGTAGTAGCACTGCGCGTGGTCCGCACGTGCTGCCCGTGCGAAGAACATTGAGGTGGACATGGCTCCGCCCATGGCCAAGCCGGCTTGCATGCCCTTCTTGAGGAAGCGCTGCCGAGTTATCGCGCGACTGAACGAGATCGCAATCTTGTCATCGAGCCCTTGCATCCTGTTCCTGTCGTCTATGCGCCGTCGAACGTCACCCTGGCTGCCTGGAGGTGAGGGGGCATCAACCCCATCAATCGATCCAGATGCTCGGGCCGATTCGCCAAACCCTTGTCGACGATCTGTCCCGCTTCGTCAATGACGTAGAAATACGGACTTACTTGGACATCCCAGATCCTGCGCGTGAATGTCTGGTCGACGTACCGATACACCTCCCACTCGCGCGGATACGCCTCCTCTTGGAATCTGTCGGTCAGATAGACAAGCCGCATCGACCGAGTCGCGGGATGTCTATGTGCGACAGAGAGCAACTCCTGACACGGCTTGCACTCGGTCAAGGCAAAGACGAGAAATGTCCGCTGTGCGCCACCAAAGCCGAGGTCGACGTCATAGTCCGATGTCTGCGCCGCCACTGGCGGCGCGGATGAGCCGATCGGGAGTCCTCGATCGAAGTTGAGACTCACGGATTGAGGCACGAGCCACGCTCCGATCCGCCACAGAAGTGACAGCGCGAGCAACAGCGCAACCGCGGCTCCGATCGCGAGCGCAACTTCGTTTGCGATCAATGGACTCATTCGGAGAAGTCAGCCTTACCGGAGTTGTTGGAGAATCCCTTTCACGGAGTTGGTCAGCTGGCCGATGCGCGCGTTCAGTTGGTCCATCGACATCGCGCTCAAGACAGCCTGGTCGAGGCCGTCTTGATAAAAGAGATTGATCAGGCGGTCGCCCGCGTCGACCATGGCAGATGGCCCCTCGGCCATACCCCGGCCAAGAGGAACGGTTTCGTCGAGTATGACGCTCGAAAGTATCGAGGCCACCCAAGCGCGTCCGTATGGATCCGGCGTGATGAGGACTTCGATCTGAACAGTTTGAATGCCCTGTGAAAAGATCCCGTAAGCCGTGTGGATGGTCGCGACCGCGTCAGGATCCGCGAACGTAACCTGCGCGACGTCACGGAAAGCTCGTGTTGCAGTCCATCCCGCCAGCACCGGCATGACGCCCTGCGCTTGCTGACTAGCGAGCTCTCCTAAGAGCTCCTTTCGTAATGAAGGGACCCGGCTTGTAGCGACGAATGCCGTCGGCATCTGTCGTCAAGCTGGGAGGCGTCGAT
>JBOGYB010000268.1:0-3506 GCA_050696555.1 Solirubrobacteraceae bacterium
AACCTCTACAAGCTGGTGCGTGCGGCCGCACGCGAACGCGACGCCGCACAGCTGGTCGCCTCCGAGGACTTCGCGGCGCTGCAGGGCTTCGATGTGATCGTGTCGATCTCGGCTCGAGAACTCTGCTCCAGCGACGGTACGGCAACCATCGTCCCCTTTCCCGCACAGCAGTTGGATCCGATTCGCGATGCCGGGTCATGAGCGGACTAGCGCTACGGGAGGTCGTCAAGCACTATCCGAGTCGGGGGGAGATCGTGTGCGCAGTCGACGGGGTGACGCTCGATATCGAGCCCGGTGAGCTCGTTGCCCTATACGGGCCCAGTGGATCGGGTAAGACAACCCTGCTGTTGCTGGCGGCGGGGCTGATGAGTCCTGACAGCGGAGAAGTGCTCTTCGATGGTCGCGACGTAGGTGGGATGTCCGCTCGCGAGACCGCTCACTACCGACTGCACGATCTCGGGTTTGTGTTCCAGGCCTTCCACTTGATGCCAGGGGCCTCGGCGCTTGACAATGCCCTCATCAAGCTGCCCGTTCGCGGATACACGGTACGTGAAGCGCGTGAGAAGACGACGCCGTGGTTGCAGCGTCTGGGCCTTGGCGATCGTCTCGAGCATCGGCCCGAGCAGCTCTCTATGGGGGAGCGGCAGCGAGTGGCGATCGCTCGTGCGCTTGTTGGGGAGCCGCGTATGCTGCTTGCCGACGAGCCAACGGGCAACCTCGACTCGGTGCGCACCCGCGAAATACTCGCTCTGCTGCGGGATGTCTGCCATGAGCGCCATATCCCTGGGTTGCTCGTTACGCACGATGCGGAGGCGATGTCGTTCGTAGATCGCACTCTTGCTTTGCGCGACGGGCGTCTGCTCGACGGCTTCGATGTTGAGCTCGCCGAGCTCTCCTCGTGAGCAACGTCCTCAACCCCAAGATCTTTGGGGTGCGTCTTTCGATGCTGATATTCCTCTATCGGCGCCGTGTGCGTGCCCATCCGGTGCAGGAACTGCTGGCCGGCACGGGGATAGCTGTTGGTGTTGCGCTCGTCTTCGGGGTGCTCCTGGCTAACGCCACTCTCACTACCTCGGTCGAGCGACTCGTCCACGGTCTCGCCGGCTCTGCCCGCTACGCGCTGGTGGCGCGCTCCCCAATGGGCTTCCCGGAGCGGCTAACTCAAACTGTCAGGACGCTCCCCGGCGTGCAAATCGCTACCCCGGTATTGCGTCAAAATGTCACGATCTCGGGCCCCTCCGGGCGTCGGGTGATCCAATTGATCGGGGTGTCACCGACTTTGGCGTCGCTGGGCGGAATATCCCAGCAGGAGCTCGGCAACGGAGCACTTCTCCTATCCGGTGGTTTGGGTCTGCCGGGGGGGATCGCCGGCACGATAGGTGTCCGCAGAGGTAGCACCGTGAGCCTCGCTGGGAACGGTGAAGAGCGTTCAGAGCGCGTGGGCGCCGTGATCACCGGTGAAGCCGTGAGGGCGCTCGCGGGGGTTCCCGTGGCAGTTGCTCTGCTGCCCGTGGCGCAGCGTCTCACGGGGCGATCGGGTCGTGTCACCGAGGTGCTGGTGGAGCCGCGCCCGGGACAGGATGCGATGGTTGCCGGGGAGTTGCGGCGCGTGGCGCGTGGTCGCCTCGACGTTGAGCCCGCGGACGACGAAATACGGCTTCTCACACAAGCTACGAAGCCCAACCGTCAGTCGACCACTTTGTTCTCGGCGATCAGTGTGATGGTGGGCTTCCTGCTCGCACTCAACGCGATGCTGCTCACCGTTCCAGAGCGGAGACGTTTCATCGCCGAGTTGCGCATGCAGGGTTACGACCCTCGTCAGATTCTTCTGATGCTCGCCTTCCAGGCTGTGATGTTGGGGCTTGTGGCCTCGCTTGTGGGTATCGCGCTCGGCGATGTCCTCTCGCATACCGTCTACGGTCAGGTACCCGCTTATCTCAATGTGGCCTTCCCGGTGAGCGCCGAGCAGTCGATTCACGCGAGCATCGTCCTACTGGCGATTGGTTGTGGTGTGCTCGCGACGATTCTCGCGTCGCTCGCTCCGGTATTCGACCTGCGTCCCGGTCGCCCCGCGGATGCCGTCTTTCGCGAAGCTGGGGGCGGAGGGGAGTTGATTCGTGTCAGCACTCTGTTGCGGACCGCCCTCCTTGGAGTTGCGTTGATTGCTGTGGTGGGAGTGCTTGTGGCACTTATCCCCTCTCTCACCATCCTCGGTGGTGTGGCGCTTGCCCTCGCCACTCTCTGCCTGATGCCGGCGGTGTTGGCGGGGATAGTGCGCCTCATACCAGGCTTCACCGATGGAACCCGAAGCGGGGTGGTGATCGTGGCCGTCTCAGAGCTGCGAGCGATTACCACACGCTCGGTCGCACTCGCTGCGATCGCGGGGCTCGCCGTGTACGGGAGCGTGGCGATCGGCGGTGCGCGCGACGATCTGTTGCGAGGGATCGAAGCGGCCACCGATCAATACCACCGCACTGCCGAGCTGTGGGTGACGGCGGGTAACGATGTGTTCAACACCAACAGCTTCCCGACAAATGGCGTCCCGGGGAGGATCAAGCGAAACCCGGATGTGCGATCGGTGAGGGTGTATCAAGGAGGCCTGGTGGATATCGGCAACCATCGGATGTGGGTACGCGCGCGACCTGTGAACGATCCGGTGATGTTCGAATCGAGCCAGCTTGTCAGCGGGAGCTTCGATCGAGCCGAGGCCCTGATCCGTCAAGGCGGTTGGGTTGCCGTCTCCAGCGGGTTCGCCGCGGAACGTGGCTTGAAAGTTGGAAGCAACTTTGATCTGCCGACATCCTCGGGCATCGTGCACCCCCGGGTGGCGGCGATCACAACCAACTCCGGGTGGCCGGCGGGGACGCTCACGTTGAGTAGCAAGGACTACAGTCGTTGGTGGGAGACGACCGAGGCGACCGCGCTCGAGGTAGACCTACGTCCTGGTGTCACTGCACAAGCTGGAGCCCGCGCCGTTCGCGCCGCGGTTGGCAAGCGCAGTGGTCTGCTTGTTCAGACGACGTCTGAAAGCTCCGCTGAAGCAGACGCGAGCGCTCGGCAGGGCCTGCGCACGCTCGGCCAGATCGCGACGTTGCTGCTCGTGGCGGCTGCGATGGCGGTCGCCGCGGCGCTCAGCGCGACGGTTTGGCAGCGTCGCATCCGACTGGCGTCGTTGAAGATCCAGGGATATGAACCAAGTCAGCTATGGCGTGGTTTGTTGCTGGAGAGCACTGTGATGCTCGGCGTTGGATCCACAATCGGTGCGCTGATGGGAGTGTATGGTCATGCGCTGGCAGGCCATTGGCTTACGATCACCACCGGATTTCCTGCTCCGTTTTCGATAGGAGCCGCTCATGTGTTCCTCACTCTTGCATTGATTATGGCCATAGCGTTGGGGGTAATCGCACTCCCAGGTTTGGCAGCGGCGCGCGTTCCGGCGCGAGTGAGCCTTCAGGAGTGATTTGGGCTGTGGGTCACGGCGAAGGTGCGCAATCCTATCCCTGTGG
>JBOGYB010000269.1:0-3502 GCA_050696555.1 Solirubrobacteraceae bacterium
GTGTACCTCTACGGTGCCGGCCAGCTCGGCGGCGAGAACCACTGCCTGGGACTCGGTGAAAGCGAGTCGCTCGCGCAAGGCGACGGGTGTCGTCTTGTGTGAGATACCGAGTGCCAGCAGCTCACTCATACGATCTCGCTCGCGTGCTCCCCGCCACGGGGTGTGCCCGTGAGGGTGCGATCCGCCTCGAGCTCCTGCTCTCTCGGCGCGCTCTCGGTGGATTCGCGCTCGCGCGTGCGAAGGTCGCGCACGGAGCGCTCCACGCGGCTCAAGCGGATCGCCATGATCGCCACGTAGACGAGCACGAGCGCGAAGAACACTATGTACGCGGCGGCGACATAGCCGTCGTTCGAGTTTTCGGGGAGGGTGGTGGCGAGTAGGGTCATTGGAAACCGAGGATTCGGGAGCGCGCTTTGAGCAGCATGCGGGTGCGCTTGGCGGTGAGCTCGTAGGCGCACAATGTCGCGAACAGCAACCCCATCGCAACGAGCGACACGAGGAACGTGAAGGCCATCGAGGGTGGGAGGTTGGAGGTGGCGCCGAGCACGCGAGGGTGTACGTAGGAGGCGGACATCCGCACGGCGACGAAGTTGAGCGGCACGAACGCCCCCGCCGTGATCGCGAACACCGAGGCATACCGGGCCTGGCGCTCGGGGTCTTCGATGGCGAAGCGCAGCGGCTGATAGGTGGCGTATAGGAGGAAGACGATCAGGAACGACACGAGCGTGGGCTCATCCCATACCCACCAGTGTCCCCAAGACGCGCGCGCCCAGATGGAGCCGGTGAGCAGTACCGCGACGCCGAAGATGAGGCTCATGTGGATCGCCACATACGAGCGCAGGTCCCAGCGCGCATCGCGTGTGCGCAGGTGGGCGATCGCGAACAACCCCCCGATGACGAAGCCGCAAAGCGCGACGATCGCGAGCGGGACGTGCAGGTAGAAGATCTTCTGCAGGAAGCCCTGGTCGGATTCGATCGGGGCGTAGAAGAACACGAGCGACAGCGACACGCAGAAGGCGGCGACGGTGGAGATGGAGAGAGCGCGGAGACCGGGGAGGCGCATCTGGGTCTTTAGTCCTCCAGGAGGAAGTCGAAAACTGCGTAGGCGATCAGCCCGAACACAAGATCATAGAGCGCGAGCGTGGAAAGCCATCGCAGCGGCAATCCCCCCGGATGTGACAGCGCCAGCAAAGGCGCGGTGGAGCGCGCGCAACCGATCACGATCGGCACCAGCAGCGGCAGCGCCAGGAGCGGTCCCAGCAGGTCTCGCGCGCGAGTACGTACCGCGAGAGCTGCCACGAGCGTTCCGATGGCCGCCACACCGAGGTCGCCGAGCGCAAGTGGCGTCAGCAGGCCCGGGAGTGCCTGCCCGAGCGAAGGCCCGAGTAGTAGCAGCCCGAACGCCGGCACCGCTACCAGCTCGAGCACCACCAGGTAGGCGAGCAGCGTGAGCGCCTTTGCGATCAGCAGCGCGCCGCGGTCGACGGGCGCGAGCAGGAAGCCGTCGAAGCCACCCTGATCGGCATCCGCCACGAACAGGCGGTTCACGCCGAGCATCGCCGCGAACAGGAGGGTCACCCACAGGATGCCCGCCGCCTCCTGCCCGTTCACGGTGCTCTGGTCGAGCGCGAAGTGGAACACCACGAACGTGGTCACCGCAAACAGAGTCATCCCCGGGACCGACTCGAACGTGCGCAGCTCCACGAGTAGCTCCTTGCGCAGCAGAGCACGTACCACCTTTGCTGTTCCGACCGGCGCATGCGGCCCTGTCTTCCCTGAAGTAATTGGTTTTTTAGCCGTGCTCACCGGTACAGCTTCGCTATCTCCTCGACCGCGACGTCTTTGGCGGGCTTGAACAGGGTGGCGCGGCCACCACGCAAGCCGAGCACGAGGTCGGCTTGGGCGAGCCCGCCCGTGTGGTCGTGGCTTGACACGACTCGCGTGCACCGGGACTCGGCGCCGATCAAGGGCATGACCAGGTCTATCGCCGCCGGGTCGAGATTCGCGTAGGGCTCGTCGAGCAGCAGCAACTCGGGGTCGTGCAGCGTGGCGCGCGCCACCGCCACTCGCTGCACCATCCCCCGCGAGAGCGTTCTCACCGGCTCGTCGGCGCGGTCGCTCATCGACACTGCCGCGAGCTGCTCCTCCACCCGTTCCTCCCCCACCCCGTGCAGGCGCGCGTGGTAGCGCAGGTTCTCGCGCGGCGTCAGCTCGCGGTAGAGCAGCGGCTCGTGCCCGAGGAAGCCGATCCGCCCGCGCACCTCCCACGCCTCATCCGGCAGCCGCTTGCTGAGCACCGTCGCCTCCCCCGAGTGCGGCCGCAGCAGCGTCGCCAGCACGCGCAACAGCGTCGTCTTGCCCGCGCCGTTGGGGCCGAACACGACCACAGTTCGGCCTGCCGGGAGAGAGAACGTGATGTCCTCGAGCGCCGCGCGCTCGCCGTAGTTGCGCGTCAGCCCATCTAGCTCTACCACCGCTCGCACAGGTTACGCGTATCGGTTGGTCGCGAGCTTGCTTCTTCACGATGCCCGTCATATGACCGCTGCCTGCCCCGTCCAAAGACATGCAACATCTGGTGTGCAAACTGCTAGCATCAAACATCATGGCTCGAACCACACTCGATCTTGACTCCTCGGTGCTGGCGCAGTTGCGCAAACGCGCGCGTGCGGAGCACAAGAGCATGGGGCAACTGGCATCCGAGCGGCTCGCCGTCTCGCTCGGGGATGAGACGATGGTCGAGGCGCCGCCATTCAAATGGCCGACGTGGCACATGGGTAGGCCCAAGATCGACTTGCAGGACAAGGATGCGCTCTGGCGGGCGCTTGACGGCGATACGAAGTCGTCTTGAGCGTCACTGTCGACACGAACATCCTGCTGTACGCGAGCAACGGCGACGACCCGTTGCATGGGCGTGCAAGGGAACTAATCGACCGGCTTGCGGGTGGACCCGATCTGCTCTACCTGTTCTGGCCGACGATCATGGGGTTCCTGCGCATAGCGACGCATCCCACGATCTTCCCGAGCCCAGTGCCGTCCGAGCGAGCGACGGCCACGATCACGGAGCTGCTCGAACGTCCAACCGTGCGAACGGAGACCGAGGGCGTCGGGTTCTGGGAGACCTACCGTGTTACCGCTGGCCACGACACGCGCGGGAACCATGTGCCTGACGCGCACCTCGCGGCTCTGATGCGAGGGCACGGGGTACCTGTCATATATACGCGCGACCGCGATTTTCGCCGGTACGCGGGAATCGAGGCGCGCGACCCGTTCGCGTAGCGGCCCGTTCCTGCCTCAGACCGCAGAGAAGCGCTGTTCGTGCTCGACCTGGGCCCGCGCGATCAGCTCGTGGACATCGGCTTCGCGCCCTTCGCGCAGCAGCTCGATTGGATCGGGTCCCACCCCCCCACCGTTCACGATCCCCTCGAAGAACTGCTTGCGGTCCTGGTAGGTGGGCAGCGTGGCCTTGGCCCACCCGCGCACCTCGTTGAGCAGGACGGCGAGC
>JBOGYB010000270.1:0-3476 GCA_050696555.1 Solirubrobacteraceae bacterium
CCCACGCGCCGTGCCAGGGCGACGGGTTGCGCCTCGTCCGCTCTTCGTCGTGCGAACAGCCCGCGCTCGTCCCACAGCCGCAGGAACAGAAGCGCGCCGAGCGGCACCCCGTAGTAGGCGGAGAGCAGTACTTGCGACTCGCCGCGATAGAAGTGGTAGGGGAGTAGCGCGAATATCAACGCGCACACCAACGCAGCGCCGACCGACACTCCGAGCTTGCGCAGCGCCGCGTATGCGCTCCCCGCGGTGAGCGGGAAGGTGAGCATGAAGAACATGTTCAGCACCCACGCGGGGTTCTGCGAGAACACCCCGAGTCCGCGTATCAGCAGCAGGTTGAGGTTATCGGCGCCCTGGGGGAAGTCGTAGAGCTGCAGCCCGAAGGGGGCACCGAGGCTGGGGTTGGTCTCATAGCCGCCGTGGGTGAGGATCGACTTGACGAGCAGCAGGTAGAACTTCGCGTCGCCCTCACTCGCGTAGTTCCAGGGCAACGAAAGGTTTCCCTCGCCGGTGTGCAAAACGAGCGCCGCTACGAGCGTGCTCAGGAAGATCGCCGCGAGTGCCCCGGCGAGCACACCGCCGCGCGCGCGTAGATGGGCTTTCATCGAGCGAGCGTCGCCAGCAACCGGTCGAGGTCGCGCTCGTCGTTCCAAGCCCCCACCGACGCCCGCAGCCACGGCTTGCCGGGAATGTCGCGCAGCACGACCCCCGCCTCGACAAGCCCTCCCCGCTCGGCTTCGGGGTCGGGACTGGAGAACGACACCAACGTGGTGGGCCCGTGCGGGGTGACCTCGCGGTCGGTTTCACCCAAGCGTTCGATGAGCAAAGCAGCGAGCGCGAGCGAACGCTCGTGTATTGCGTCCCACCCTGCGCTCTCCAGCGCTTCGATCGCGGCGAGCGCAGTGGCGAGAGCCTCGGCGGATAGCGCGAGCGTGTCGAAGCGACGCGCGTCTTCGTGCAGGCGCGCGTCGATCCCGGCCCCGGGGTCGAGCAGGTTGCCGTACCCGCGCCGCTTGGACCGCACCCTCTCGCGCAGCTCGGGCGACACGTACAGCATCCCCATCCCGTCTGGCCCGCACAACCACTTCTGGCCTGCCCCGGCGTAGGCGTCGCAACCGAGGGCCCGCACGTCCGTATGGATCGCACCCACTCCCTGCGCGCCGTCGAGCACCACCGGGATGTCAAGCTCGGCGAGCTCCGTGGGAGCGAGGCGTCCGGTCATCCAGCTCACGTGTGAGCACGCCACCAGCCTGGTCAGAGGGCCCACCTGCTCGACGATCCGCTCCAGCGGCGCCATGCGCACAACCACACCATTTGCCTCGCGTGCGGCGGCGAGTACGCCGAGCAATCCCGGATGCTCCTCGTCGCTTGTGAGGATCTCCTCTCCCGGTTGGAGGCCAAGCCCGTCGATCACGATCGACAGTCCCTCGGTGGTGCACGTCGTGAGCGCCACCTCCTCCGGATCGCAGCCGAGAGCACGCGCATAGCAGCCGCGCAGCGCCCCCCCGAGCTCTGATCGCCGTTCAAAGTGCGCGCGAGCACGGCCACACTCGGCCTCGCCGAGCAGCTCTTGCGCGCCCGCGCGCGCGGCAACCGCAGGCAGCGGTCCGTCGGTGCCCGCGTTCAGGTATGCGGTGTGCTCTAGCACGGGAAACTGGGCGCGCAGGGTGCGGAGATCCACGGGCATGGCAGGATAGGGGCTGTGATGACGGAGGAGCGCAAGCAGTCACCCCTGTGGACACCTTCTCCCGAGCGGGTCACCCGGTCGAGGATGACCGCGTTCATGAAGTGGGTGGAAGAGCGCCACGGCCGGCGGTTCGAGGATTACAGGTCGCTGTGGCGGTGGTCTGTGGATGAGCTCGACACGTTTTGGGGTGACATTTGGGAGTACTGCGGCGTACGCGCCTCCAATCCCTACGAACGGGTGCTCGGCTCGTCCGAGATGCCCGGGGCCCGCTGGTTTGAGGGAGCGCGGTTGAACTACGCGGAGAACATGCTCATGCGCGACCGCGACCCACAGGCGATCGCGGTGCTGCACGAATCCGAGCTGCGTCCCCTTGGAGAGTTGACTTGGGACGAGCTCTCCCGGCAGGTGGTAGAGGTCGCCGAGGGTCTTCGCCTGCTCGGAGTGCAGAGCGGGGATCGTGTGGCGGGCTACATGCCGAACGTTCCCGAGACGCTCGTGGCGTTCCTCGCGTGCGCGAGCATCGGGGCGATCTGGTCGTGTGCGGCCCCCGAGTTCGGTGCTCGCAGCGTGGTGGATCGCTTCGCCCAAATCGAGCCGAAGGTGATGTTCGTCGTGGACGGCTACCGCCACGGTGGCAAGGACTTCGACCGGACCGATGCCCTCGCCACGATCCTCGAGGAGCTGCCAACGCTCGAGCACACGATCCTGCTCCCCTACCTCGACGCGGCCGCTGACGCCAAAGGACTGCCGGGGGGACTGACGTGGGAGGAGCTTGCCGCACGTGGTGAGGGCGCCACACCACGCTTCGAGCAGGTGGGGTTCGAACACCCCCTGTGGGTGCTCTACTCCTCGGGCACCACCGGACTCCCCAAGGCGATCGTGCACGGCCACGGGGGAATCCTCGTGGAGCAGTTGAAGAAGAGCATGCTCCATCTCGACCTGCATCGGGGGGACCACATGTTCTGGTTCACCACTACGGGGTGGATGATGTGGAACTTCCTGATCGGATGCCTGTTCGCGGATGCGGCGATCGTCTTGTACGACGGCAGTCCTGGCTACCCCGACCTCGGTAGGCTCTGGGCGCTCGCCGAGCGCACCCGAATCACATGCATGGGAGTGAGCGCAGGCTTTCTCATGAGTTGTGAGAAGGATGGGGTGGAGCCTGCGCGTGACTTCGACCTGAGCTCGTTGCGATCGATCGGGTCGACCGGTTCGCCGTTGCCACCGGAGGGTTTTCACTGGGTATACGAGCGCGTGGCGGCCGATATGTGGCTGTTCTCCACCAGCGGCGGCACCGACGTGTGCACTGCCTTCGTGGGGGGCTGCCCACTGCTGCCCGTGTACGAGGGGGAGATCCAGTGCCGTGCGCTTGGCTGCTCGGTGGAGGCTTGGGACGAGCTGGGACGCTCACTCGAAGACGAAGTGGGGGAGCTGGTGCTCACAAAGCCACTGCCATCGATGCCGCTGTTCCTGTGGGGGGACCCCGATGGAGAACGCCTCCGTGAGAGCTACTTCGACATGTATCCCGGCGTGTGGCGTCACGGCGACTGGATCCGCATCACGCCGCGCGGCGGCGCGGTCATCTACGGGCGCTCGGACTCGACCATCAACCGCCAGGGGGTGCGCATGGGCACCAGCGAGATCTACAGGGCAGCCGCGAGGGTGCAGCAGGTGCTCGACGCGCTCGTGGTGGACATTCCCCACGGCCCAGACGGCGAGCTGAAGATGATACTGTTCGTCGTACTCGAGCAGAACACCCAGCTCGATGAGGAGCTCACCTTGAAGATCAAGC
>JBOGYB010000271.1:0-3467 GCA_050696555.1 Solirubrobacteraceae bacterium
GCTAGTCGGGAGTCGACAATTTGGTGCGTATAAGAGTCCGAGCAAGGATGCTCTTTAGGCGCTGCTCTCACCCATCCATCTTCAGCCATGTGTAAGCGATGAACCACACAGCCACGGTCGCCGAGGCCGTCGATAAGGAAGTTCAAGAACGCGCTGGCGGCCATCCTGGTACCACGCAAAGCCCGAACGTCAGATGGCAGCGCTCTGCACTGACCCGCAAGCAACGTTGGCAAGCGCTTGGGAGCGCTGGCGCCACGGTCTGGTTCACGGGACTTCCGGCAGCCGGCAAGTCGACCATCGCCGGGGCGGTCGAGGAGCGTCTGATCACCGCTGGACGCTCCGCGTTCATGCTCGACGGCGACAACCTGCGCCACGGCCTCAACGGCGATCTTGGCTTCGATGAGCACGCTCGCTGCGAGAACGTGCGCCGCACCGCACATGTGGCGAAGCTCCTGGCCGAATCGGGCACGATCGCGCTCGTAGGGCTGGTGAGCCCCTATGAGCGCGATCGAGAACAGGCAATCAAGGTGCACGCAGAAGCCGATCTGGTGTTCTTGGAGGTTTTCGTAGACACACCGCTCGCGGTTTGCGAGCGGCGCGATCCGAAGGGGCTCTACGCCAGGGCGCGCGCGGGCGAGCTCACGAGCCTCACTGGCGTGGACGCACCCTACGAGCGGCCCTCCCGCCCCGATCTCGTGCTTCGCTCGGGCGAGGAAGCCATCGATGATGCGGTCGAGCGAGTGATGCAAGCGCTCGATGCGCGGTTGGTGCGTTTCTAGTCTTGATCTTAATTCGTCGAGACTGAGCCAGCCTGATCGGCTGGACTCGTTGCAGCACCTGTGCCTCGCGCGTTACTTCAGCGAGGGTTAGCGAGGCACCAGCGACGAGCACCGTGGTGTTCTGTCCGCACTCTATACAAACATATGTTCGATGTGCTCACCCGGCGACGACACGCCCACAAGACATCTTTTCCACAAGGATCCGGCGACGCGGTGGTACCTTGGATCCCTATGCGAACGCTGGTTCTGGACTCCGCCACCGCGGGTCTCGATGAGCTCCTGGAGCGTCGTCGTCGCTCCGGACTCGACCGTCTCGACGAGGTGTGGGCCGGTGTCCTTCACATGATTCCCGCCCCGAGTCTCGCGCACGCGCGCATCGCCCAACAGCTCGCCGAGCTTCTGGGGCCCTTGGCACGCGCAGCGGGCCTTGAATCGACGATGCATGAGTTCAACCTTGGTGAATCTGAGCAAGACTTCCGTGTGCCTGATGGCGCCTTGCACCGTCCCGGAGCAGTCGGGACATGGCTCCCTACGGCGGCGCTTGTGGTGGAGATCATCTCTCCAGGCGATGAGACTTGGGAGAAGCTGCCATTCTATGCAGACCGCAATGTCGACGAGGTCTTGATCGTCGATCCTCAGGGGCGCAGGGTGCATTGGCTCGAGCGGGCCGGCGGTCAATACCGCGACGTCCGCCATAGTCACTTGATCGATCTCGACCCGGATGAGCTTTCGGCGCAGATCGACTGGCCGCCGGTCGAATCTTAGGTCCTGCGCCGTGTTCGTTGGCCGACCGTCTACCGGGTCCGGACGGCTACACGCTCCGCGGCGCTCTAGCATGCGCGAGTGGCCGATGGCGTCGCGATAGAAGCCGACCCTCAGGCTGGAGGGGAGATGCGGGTGGAGGACAGAGTGGTCCCGACGCGAGCCGAGCGGCTTGCCCTGACACTCCTGATGCTCCTGCCCGGGGCACTGATCGTGCTCACCGGGTTCACCGCCGGAGGCTACTTCCCGGCGACGTCCGCCATCGGGGCATTCGTGCTTACCCAGATCCTGATCGTGCGACTCATGCAGACGCGCCACCCGTTCGACGGTCTCGGTGTCCTCACTCTCGTGGCGATCGGCGCGCTGGCGCTGTATGCGGTGCTCACCCTCGCTTCGGCCTTGTGGTCGCACTCCACCGCTCGTGCATTGATCGCGTTTGACCGTGTTTGGTTCTACCTGCTGATCCTCGCGGTGTTCGGTACCGTGCGTCCCACCCGCTCAGATCTTCGCTGGCTCATCCGCGGGATCGTCGTGGGAGCGTCGATCGTGTGCCTTGCCGGTCTCATCAGCCGGGTGGCACCGGATGTGTGGCACACCGCCCCCAACGTCGCAAACGAGCGCTTGAGCTATCCAGTCACATACTGGAACGCCCTGGGGATGTTGGCCACGCTTGCGATGGTGCTCGCCTTCCATCTCACATGCTCGCTCTCTGAACGACGTCTCGTTCGCGTTCTCGCAGCGGCGGTCCTGCCTCTGCTTGCCACCACGCTCTTCTTCACGTTCTCGCGCGGTGCCATAGCCGCTGGGGCGATCGCGCTCGTCGTCTACGTCTTCGTCGGACGTCCCCGTGGGCTATTCAGTGGAGCGCTCGCCACGGCACCAGTAACCGCAATCGTGCTCGTCGTTGCCTACAAGGCGAACCTGCTCGACACAGTCGATCCAACCACCCCGGCAGCGACCTCACAGGGCCACCGTGTTGCGCTCGTTGCCGCCGTTTGCGTGGCGGTGGCCGCCGGGCTGCGACTGCTCTTCGCCTCCCGCCTCGACCCTCGCCTGAGAGCCACCGCCGGCAAGGCATGGATGAGCCGCAGAGCGCGAACCGCGGCGATCTTTGGTGGAGCGCTCGCTGCCGTGGCCCTAATCGTCGCGCTCGGGGTCCCCCAGAGCCTGTCCGGCGATTGGCACCGGTTTCTCAGCGGCGTCACCCCCCGTGGTACCCACGGAGACCTGCGCCAACGTCTGGTCGATCCCTCCAACAACGGGCGAGGTGACCTGTGGCGTGCCGCCCTGCACGGTTTCTCCGCAGCCCCCCTCGAAGGTCGAGGCGCCGGTATGTACCAAACCCTCTGGGAGCAGCGCCGGCCGCGTTTTGCCTTCGTCATCAACGCCCACAGCCTCTACCTCGAGACGATGGCCGAGCTTGGCCTACCAGGACTCCTGCTCCTCCTTGCCGCGATCGGTGCGATCCTGGGCGCTTTGGTGGTTCGCGCACGCGGCCCCCTCCGCTCGATCTACGGTGCGCTGCTCGCGGCGGGGGTCTTCTGGGTCTTGCATGCGGGCATCGACTGGGACTGGCAGATGCCTGTCACCACGATCGCCTTCTTCGCTGCTGCCGGTCTTGCGCTCGCCCCGCGGAAAGGCTCGGGCCCAGGCTGGATACCCGGGCACGGCACCCGCCTGGCGCTGGGCGCGCTTTTGCTCGCCACAGTTGCCCTTCCTGTGGTGATAGCCGGCTCGCAAAGACAATTGGGGACAGCCGAGAAGGCGCTCTACGCGTCCAATTGCCCTAAGGCCTCCGTTGCGGCGCTGTCCTCTATCGGATGGCTCGATATTCGCCCTGAACCCTACGAGGTGGTTGGGTTCTGCGATCTGCGGCGTGGTCTACCCAGGCTCGGCATCGCCGCGATGCGCCAGGCCGTGCACTTC
>JBOGYB010000272.1:0-3456 GCA_050696555.1 Solirubrobacteraceae bacterium
CACGTATGGCGCTCCGGGGAGCGTTTCCACGAGCGGTACCCCGATGTTCACGACCCCACCGAAAGGGGCCGCCGAAGGGAGCAGCAGGCCGGGGAAGATGATGCGTGCGTCCACTGGCGCGGTTCCCTCGGCGTAGAAAAGCACCGCTAGGTGTCCCCCGTGGTTGGGTGCTCGCATAATTGTGATCGGTGCGATCTCGTTCACGATCTCCGTGCCCAGCACGATCCCCGTGAGCACATCCCCGAAGCCCATCACCGCGTTGGGTGAGCACCCCCCCGGCCCGCCTGCTTCCATCGCGGGCACGTCGCAAGTCGCGAGCCCGAGCCCACTCAAGCCGAGCCCGAGGTTGTTGGGGTAATGCAATTCGATCCCTATCAGCGGCGGCGGCACCTTGCCCGGTGGTGCGGCGAAGCTGAAGCCGAATTCAAGCGTCGTCCGTCCTCCCAGCGTCAGTGGGCTGAACGCGGCGCTCAATTTGACGGTTACCGGTGCGATCGGTGCGATCGGGCGCGGGGATGCCACGTGGCGCGTGCCCGTGGTGTGGGCCCCGGCGACTGGCGTGCCGTCGATGAATGTCGTCAAGCCAAGCGTAAGTACCCAGGTGCACAGGAGGGACCCCGCAAGGCGGATGCCCAGTGCAGGCCAAGCTGGCCTTCTGCTGTCGGTCGTTGCCCCCATCTTCATCGTTCCCACCTCAGGCGCCCTAGTAGCGCAGTGTGCCCTGGGTTTGGATGAGCAGCGCGTATGTGTTGCGGTTGAACGTCCCGTACAGCCGTGCGGTGCCGTGGGCATGACGGAAGTGCCCGCCACCACCGCTCACCGTAAGCGAGCCTGAGAAGCTTTCGTACACGCCGGCGCCGTGCGGTGTGGCGCTGCCGTGACCTTCGATCAGGCCCCCGGTGGCGTAGATCGTGAAGCTCCCGCGGAACGTGGCACCGATGCGCATATGCACCTGCATCGAACCTGGCAACGTGCCAGTCGCACGACCCGTCTCGTACAGGGTCGACCCTGATGCCGACACGAAGCGCAAACGCGCTTCGTCGGTTGCTTTGAGCAATCGTGCATCGTGCGCATGTGGGCTTCCCGGTGTCCCAGCCGCCGGTGGTGGCGTAGGGCCGAGCGTCGCCGCCATCCCTCCAAGGGCGACGGTCGAGCCGAGTGCCGGTGCGATCCTTCCTCGCATCCCTCTCAGCATGTCCTTCTCCTCCCAGTGGTTTGATAGAGCATCTGCCTTACGCTCTTTGCCAGACGCCATGACGACATGACGGCAAGCGCCGGCACGAGCTGTCGGCCTGTCCGCTCCCTCACAACATCGAAAACCTCGCGTACCTCGGGGTCGCGTGCCAGAGGTGCCGAGGCGTAGTAGGCGATGACGCCGAGCAGCGTCATCCGGTGATGCGCTCCGTCGAGCATCTCCGCACTGCGATCGAGCGCGTCGCGAGCCACGGCCCCGAGTCGCTCCCCCATGTCCGCCGCGCTCTCATACCAACGCGCATATCCCAGCTCTCCGGCTGCTAGGTCCTCGTCGCGGTCGATCAGGCTGTCGAGCATCGTGAGCGCGCCGATCGAGATGTACAGCCGGTCGAGTATCTCTGCTTGCACAGGCGAGGTCATCTGCGCAAGCCCGGCCGCGGCGATCAAAGCATGAAGACTTAGCACCGATGCTTGGGCACCGGCAAACCACTCCTGCCACTCAAGTGAGGTCCCGTTGGCCTGTTCGTGCGCCCATTGCCGGAGCTCCTCTTCGTCCGCCCCCCTTGCCGCGTGGGCGAGTGCTTGCGCCCTCTCACACCGCTCCCGCACGCGCCGAGCGCTGTCCGCGACGATTGTGGCGTTTGGCAGCTCGGCAAATCTGGCGGCGGCAATCGCGAGCAACTCGCTTGCGTAGTCGTCGGGCTCCGCTCCCGGGGTCCGCTCTTCCAGAGCGTCGAGATAGTCGTAGGCCACTTGGAGTGCCACGATCGCCTCGGTAACGGCGCGCCTGTGCGAGGAGGGGACCTGCGTGGCGAGCGTGGCCGCTAGCTGTGGGTTGAAGCGCTCGGCGCGCAACTTCCCCAGCGCGAGTGCTCGGTGGCGCGGGTCGACGATCGTCTTGGCTCTGGCCTCCCAGAGGGCAAGCTGCTCGCGCACGACCGGAGCGACCGACGTCCAGTAGCGGGCGTTGGCTCGTGCGAGCGCTATCAGCGTGCCCCGCGCGCGCGGGTGTCTGCGTGCGCTAGAGCCCATTCGCGGCAGGGGGGAGGCGAGCGCGCTACTCATTGAACGCGAGGGTTGGGGACACACGCGATGCCAGATAACCGGGGATCGCCACGATCGCGAGCACCAACACGAGCACCAGGAAGAAGATCTCCGGCGGGCGCAGGCTGGCGCCCAGGTTCGCCACGGGGAAGCCGGTGACGTGCTGGAGATATCCGTCGATCACGAGCTGACCGTAAACCCCCGCTAGTGCTCCGGTAACGCAGCCGGCACTGAGCATCAGGGCCGATTCGCACGTGAGGATCATGCGCAAGCGTCGCGGCCTGACTCCTGCCAGTCGCAGCCCTGCGAGAGTGGTGCGGCGCGACCAGATCGCCGACGTCAGCGCCGCCGCCATCGCGAGGATCGCTGCTGCCAGCAGGAGCAGTGAGATCTGGCGCAGCTGGTCGAGACCTTCGCCTGTGAGCGAGTCGATGCTCGCCTCCCGTGCGCGGGCCGTCGTCACGGTCAACCCGCTGCCGGCGCCGAGCGTCCGCCGGATCTCCGCTTGCACCGTTTGCGGATTGGCCGCGGAAGTGAGTGTGACTGCCAGGGCGGTCGGTAGCGAGCTCGCCCACGCGTGCCGGTAGTCGCGAGTGCCGAGGAACATGACGCCCGGGCTCCACGCCAGGTTGGTGGTGGTGGCTGCCAGCCTCAAACGCTCAGGGCCGCTTGGGGTGGGCAGCGTGAGCGTCTGCCCCAAGCGAGTATGCAGCGCCTTGGCTACCTGCTGCGACATAACCACCCAGCCGCCCTCGGTGAGGTGTCGCTCGGCTGTCGCCGTGTCCCCTTCGAGGATCTGGCCCGCGAGCACATCGTGTGCGCCGCCAGGTGGGCGTGCGAGGATCCACACGCGCCTTCCGTCGAGCGCTATGAACCCTCCCTGGAAGGAGCTCACCCTCGCGACTCCCGGCAACGCGGCAACCTGGCCGGGAAGACCACCCGGACGGAAGTCGATCGCTGCCTGGTTGTCGTTTTGGTTGCCGATCCAGATCGGGGCGTCTTGGGAGTAGCCGTGTGCGAAGCCTTCGATCCCGTGCAGCAGGTCGGCACGCGAGCCGCCGAGCGCGACGCTTCCGAACAGCGCCACCGCGCCGGTCGCCGCGAGCGCGAGCGAGCGTAGGGTGGTGGCGCGCAGCGAGGCGAGCGCCACCGGCAGGATCGTCAAGCGCGAACGGTGCTCGGCGACGGTCGCGGCGCCCCGCAACACCCCGGCGAGCG
>JBOGYB010000273.1:0-3456 GCA_050696555.1 Solirubrobacteraceae bacterium
GTGAGCTTGTGGTCCATTGTGCGAGATGCCGTCCGAAGGGCTTGGTAGTTTCAACCAAGTTGTAATCGCTCTTACCAACCAGAATATTGCCCTATGCCGCTGGAACGGCCGAGGGCGAGGCTCCGGAAGCAGAGGCTCCCGGAGCGCCAGACAGCCTAACCGACCCCGGCCGGGTTCTCGCTCGTTAGAGAGCCGTCCCCGGAGCCCTCCAAGGAGAGGAGGAACCACCATGCCCGTCACCAACATTCCACCCGAGACCGTCGTGATCCTGCGCTCTGCGCTGCTCAGTGAGCTGGGCGTGCCCGCCGGCGAACTGGACGAAGCCAGCATGAGCCATGAAAAGGAGAAGCATCCCGAGCGGTTCCTGAAGCCGCTCGCGTTACTCGACGCCCAGCGAATCGTCCTCGACCTACTTGGCTGGTGCGAGCCCGACAGGCAGGAATCGATCCCGCTCAACGTCGACGCACACCGTTCAGTGATCATCAAGGCGATGCGCACCCGCCTCGAGGTCGAGCGCGACTATATGAACGAGACCAACGTAAAGGGTGCCAGGCAGCAGCGCGAAACGGCTACTCGCAACGCTCGGTTGATCGAAGCGTTCTTGCGCGCAAGCGGATTGACGGATCACCAGTGACGCCGAAGTCGTCCGCTGCGCGAGATGTGCGAGCTTTCGCTCGTCTGATCTTTTACTCAAGCCAAATCCAACCACGCGCCCGGCGTGATTCGAACACGCGACCTTCCGCTCCGGAGACGGGTTATGGCTTGAATACCGCATGAATACTGATGATCGCCAGTGGTGCTGGCATGAGCTAGATGGAGCGGTTCGCCGCAATTTTGCAGTCGTTTCAGGCGAGTTTTGGCAGGGCTGCCATTTGCGTAAGGCGATTGGCGAGCGAGCAGCGCGGGCCCGATGGGCGCGTGGGCCTGTCGAACCGTCGGGTGGAAGGCGTAACATCGAGAACATGCTCACGGTCACAGAGGCAGCGCAGAGGGTCGGCAGAAGCCCAGGGACGGTCCGTCGCTGGGTGCGCGAGGGCCGTCTCATCGCTACAACTAGCCACGGCAAGCGTTTGATCGACCCCGGAGCGCTCGACGAGGTTCGAGACGAGATGTATCCGATGCTTCCGCTGCCGCCTGAGTGGCAGACGCTTGAGGATGGCTCCCCCGCTCCAAACTGGGTCGCGGCGGTCGCGCTCTCGCGGCACGGTCGTTGAAGCTCGTCATCGACGCGAACGTCGCGATTGCCGCGGCGGCGAATCCAGTCGGGTTCGAGCGATTCCGCCGGTTCGAGCTGGTCGCTCCGCCGCTGATGTGGATTGAGGCCGTCTCCAGCCTGCACGCCATGCTCTGGCGCGGTGAGCTACGCTGCGAGCAGGCCGAGTCGATGCGAGACCGCGTACTCGCAGCTCCCGTGCGACGCCACGAGCCGGATGGCCTTGCCAAGGAAGTATGGAATATCGCGGAGGAGCTGGGCTGGGCCAAGACCTATGACGCAAACTATGTGGCCTTGGCACGACTGCTGAGCTGCCGCCTCATCACGCTCGACGCGCGTATGCGAAGGGGAACGGCTCGGTTGGGTTTTGTAGTCGGTCCAACTGAGCTAGAAGGCCCTGACTGAAGAGGGATTTATAACCCGAAAGTCGCGGACCCGCTCGAGGCTGGAGACGCGCGGAAGGTGAACGTGCGAGGGTGT
Source organism: Solirubrobacteraceae bacterium (assembly GCA_050696555.1). GTDB lineage: Bacteria > Actinomycetota > Thermoleophilia > Solirubrobacterales > Solirubrobacteraceae > Palsa-744. The sequence goes on from JBOGYB010000273.1 coordinate 1,694, forward strand.
TCGTGTCTGCGCTTGAGCAGGCTGAGCAGCTCATGAGCGCAGCAAACGATGTCAGCCCGGCCGCCTTGCCATTGCTTCTGAGGTCTTTGCCGCTCTACGCGCTCATCTTCTTGGTTGCTGTCTTCTCCGGTGTGTCCAAGATGGTCTGGGTGCACTGGGACTCAGCGCCGTGATTTGGATTCAGGGCATTACGTCGCTTAGCTTCCGCATACGACGCCTCCCACACGACCCCGCTCAAGGGTCCGGCGGCGCAGCGTGATCTACGGCATCGTCGTCTTGACGATGCTCGTCCTGTTCGGCATTGGCGCTTACATCGGCCTCATCGCCTGGTTCAGGGAGAGACGGAAGCTCGAGCGCGAAGCCTCCGCCAACCATCGCGACTGATTCAGGGTCACCTTGCTTGCAGCAAATGGCAGAAATTGGCAGACGAGCGCCTTTTCACTGCTGAGCGACCTGGGAAGGAATCCGTCGCGGCTCCGAAAACCGCTCAGCCAAGCCAAATCGGGAACGCGCCCGGCAAGATTCGAACTTGCGACCTTCCGCTCCGGAGGCGGACGCTCTATCCACTGAGCTACGGGCGCAACGAGCACCTTGAGCCTGGCGTCGCTGGGCCCTGAGCTTAGCCTGAACGGGTTGTTTGACCAAGCGCCAGTGGAGGAGGCCTACCCGAGCTCGACCAACGGCTCCCTTGCGGCGCAAGCGTCTGTACCCACAAGCTCCACAATTCCCGCTCCCGCTACCGTTGGCCCCAATGGACCTATCCCTCTTCTTCGCAGGCACCGGCGGCTCGGTGCCGAGCCCGCGCCGGGGGCTGCCCGCGATCCTCGTGCGCCGCGGCGCGGACCGGCTGCTGTTCGACTGCGGGGAAGGAACACAACGGCAGCTGATGCGCTCGATGGGATTGGCGGATGTGGGGTGTGTGTTCATCACCCACTTCCACGCCGACCACTGGTTGGGGTTGCCGGGGATGTTGAAGTCGTTCTCCCTACGCGAACGAGAGCAGCCGCTTCACGTGTACGGGCCACCCGGGTTCCAGCGGCTGATGGATGACACACGCTTCATCTACGGGAGGCTCCCCTACGAACTGAACGTCTTTGAGTTGGAGGCGGGGGAACCCGTGGACTTCGACGGGTACACAGTGACTGGGGTACCCGTTAACCACCGTGGAGCCTCCGCGTTTGGGTATGTGGTCGTTGAGGACCCCCGACCCGGCCATCTCGACGCGGGGCTCGCGGAGGAGCTTGGAGTGACACCCGGTCCCGATTTCGGCAGGCTCACCAGGGGGGAGACGGTCAACGGGGTGTCACCCGAGCAAGTGATGGGCCCAACGCGGGAGGGTCGCAAGGTAGTCATCTCCGGGGATACGGCCCCGTGCGAGGGGTTGACCATCGCAGCGCACGAAGCAAGCGTGCTCATACACGAGGCGACGTTTGCCGAGGAGGAGGTAGATCGCGCGCGCCAGACCGGACACTCCACCGCACGCCAAGCGGCGGAAGTGGCAAGGGACGCCAAGGTGAGGTTGCTCGCGCTTACCCACATCTCATCCCGCTACCCGGGGGGTGACCTGCGCGAGGAGGCCCGCCCCGTGTTCGCGGCCACCGAGGCCCCCCGCGACTTCGACACGATCGAGATCCCTTTCCCTGAGAAGGGACCGGCGGAGCTCATCCGTTGGTCCTCGCGCCGCTCGCCCCAAGAGCAGGTCGCGGGAGTGGAGCAGAGCGGGCCCGCAAACTCCGAGATCGTCGATCCGCCGAGCACGGAGG
>JBOGYB010000274.1:0-3450 GCA_050696555.1 Solirubrobacteraceae bacterium
CCCTTTCCCTGAGAAGGGACCGGCGGAGCTCATCCGTTGGTCCTCGCGCCGCTCGCCCCAAGAGCAGGTCGCGGGAGTGGAGCAGAGCGGGCCCGCAAACTCCGAGATCGTCGATCCGCCGAGCACTGAGGTCGTCGCTCCACGCTGATACAGTCGCCGTGTCAGAGATGTCTGGCGCTCCTTTAACCCGGTCCGGTGAGGCCAGGAAGGAATTACATGCAAGACGGGAAGATCGTCCTTACCGAGGACGAGGTTGGGCGGGCGCTTACGCGCATTGCCCATGAGATAGCCGAGCGCAACACGGATGCCAGAGTGGCTGTCGTGGGTATCCACCGTCGCGGGGCTGTCCTTGCGCAGCGCTTGCAAGCCCTTCTCGCCGAACTGCTCCAAACCGACATGCCACTCGGGGACGTCGACATAGGCTTCTACCGCGATGATGTTGCCTCGCGGCCACAGGCGCCAGTAGTGCACGCTTCCCATATCGACTTCGACATGTCAGAGCGCACCGTGGTGATCGTGGACGACGTGCTCTACACGGGCCGCACCGTGAGAGCGGCGATAGAGGCACTGTTCGACTACGGACGCCCCGAACGGGTGCAGTTGGCGGTGCTCGCCGACCGCGGTCACCGCGAGCTACCGATAAGGCCCGATTACGTAGGCAAGAACCTCCCTACCTCACGGGAGGAGCACGTAAGCGTGCGGGTGATGGAGATCGACGGGGTGGACGAGGTGTCGATTGGGCACGCCGAGGAGAAGGTGGGGGCATGAACCACCTGCTCTCGATCGAGGACCTCGACAGGAAGGGGATCGAGCGGATCGTGGAGCAGGCAGCACGCTTCGCTGAGGTGTCCGACCGCGAGATCAAGAAGGTGCCGACACTCAGGGGGAGGATGGTGTTGAACCTCTTCTACGAGGCCTCCACTCGCACGCGCAGCTCTTTCGAGCTGGCCGCCAAGCGTCTCTCCGCCGACGTGGTGAACTTCATCTCGAGTGGCTCCTCGGTGGAGAAGGGGGAGTCGCTGAAGGACACGGTGTTGACGTTGAGCGCGCACAAGCCCGACGCGATCGTGATCCGCACGCCGTGGGCGGGGGCAGCGGAGCTCGTATCGAGCTGGACGAACGCGGCGATCGTGAACGCGGGGGACGGCAAGCACGAGCATCCCACGCAGGCATTGCTGGACGTGTACACACTCAAGCAACGCCTCGGCACGCTCGATGACTGCTCGATCTGGATCGTGGGGGATGTGGCCCACTCCAGGGTGGCGCGGTCGAACATCCTCGCCTTCCAACGCATGGGGGCGAAGGTGACCGTGGCGGGTCCCCCTACGTTGCTCCCGCGCGGGATAGAGGCACTGGGATGCGAAGTGCGCCACTCCCTGCAGGAGCTCCCCACCGCCGACGTTGTTTACGCGCTGCGGATGCAGCACGAGCGCATGGATGGGGCGCTGGTGCCCTCGTTGCGCGAGTACGCCAACTGCTTTCAGATTGGGGCGAGAAGACTGTCGCCACGCCAGTTGCTGATGCACCCGGGCCCGGTAAACCGTGGGGTGGAGCTCTCCGGCGAGGTGGTCGACTCGCCGCAGGCGCTGATTACCGCCCAGGTGGAGGCGGGAGTGGTGGTGCGTATGGCGGTCCTCTATGAGCTACTGGCAGGCTCACGCGCTTACCGCCCGCTCCCGGAGCCACAGCTCGCATAATGGGAACCCCGTTGCTGCATGCGCCGACGAGTGCCGCCGATCTGCGGATCGAGAGCGCTCACGTGCTCGACCCGGGTACGGGTTTGGATAGCCGCCACGACGTAGTGGTTCGTGATGGGGTGATCGCAGAGATAGCGCCTCCCGGCACACTGCGCCCGGACGCCCAGATGGAGTCGGTGAGCGGTGAGGGTAAGCACCTGCTGCCTGCCTTCGTTGACCCGCACGTGCATCTACGCAGCCCCGGACAAGAGCACAAGGAGGATCTCGAATCGGGCACCCGGGCTGCCGCCGTGGGGGGTTTCTGCGCGGTGATCGCGATGCCCAACACGAGCCCGGTGCTCGATTCGGCGCCGTTGCTTCGCTCGGTGCGCGAGGCGGCCGCGCGCGAGGCGCGCATACCGGTGGGTTTCCTGGCCGCGATCACGCGCGACCTGCAAGGCGTCGAGCTGACGGAGATGGCGGAGCTGATGGGGGAGGGGGCGCTTGGTTTCACAGACGATGGGCACCCGGTGGCGAGCGCGGGGGTGTTGCGCAAGGCACTTCAATACCAGCGGTTGTGCGGAGGGGTGTTGACCCTCCACGAGGAGGACCCCTCGCTCTCCCGCGGCGGGTCGATGCACGAGGGCGCGGTGAGCGCGGCGCTCGGAGTGGGGGGGATACCGAGCGTGAGCGAGTCCACGATGGTGGCGCGTGACACAGAGCTTGCGGGGTACGAGGACGGAAGAGTCCACTTCCAGCACCTCTCCTGCGCCGCCTCGGTGCACGCGGTGGCGGCGGCGAAGGAGCGCGGCTTCAAGGTGAGCGCGGAGGTAAGCCCTCATCACCTGCTGCTCACCGACGAGGATGCGCGGGGACTGGATACGCGCATGAAGATGAATCCACCGCTCGCCTCGGAGGTCGACCGTCTGGCGCTAGTCGAGGGGTTGAGCTCCGGTGTGATCGACTGCGTCGCCACCGACCACGCCCCACACGCGCCCCATGAGAAGGAGGTGCCCTTCGAGCAGGCACCGATGGGGACGACTGGGCTCGAGACGGCATTCGCGGCGCTGCACACCGAGCTGGTGCTGCCAGGGACGATCGATCTCGCGCTGCTCGTGCGGCGCATGACGGCGGGTGCCGCGCTGTTTGGCCTGCCCACCCCTCGCATCGCCGTGGGAGAGCCGGCGAACCTGGCACTCGTGGACCTCTCGGCCGAGTGGGTTGCCGGTGAGAACGGGTGGGAGAGCCGCTCTGAGAACTGCTGCTTCGCGGGCCGGCGCCTCACCGGACGCGTGTTGATGACCGTGGCGGCAGGTGGCGTCGCCTACCGTGAGCGGGCCTTCTCGGTGGTCTCGGCGTGAGCGCCCCCTCAACACAGACGACAGGAGAGACCCGGTGAGCCTGCTGGAGCGCGAAAAGACGGCGCTGGTGGTGGTCGATGTGCAGGAGGGCTTTCGCTCCTACACCACCTTCGAGGCGGTAGCGGGTGCGTGCGCGAAGCTTGTGCAGGGGGCGCGCATCCTTCAGGTGCCGCGCATTGTCAGCGAGCAGTATCCGAAGGGGCTGGGACATACGGCCCCCGAGGTCGACCTGCAAGACGAGCCCGTGATCGAGAAGAGTGTGTTCTCGGCCGCACGTGCCGAGGGCTTTGAGCTCGAAGGGCGCACGCAGGCGATCGTGTGCGGGATCGAGACGCACGTGTGCGTCTCGCAAACCGTCCACGACCTGATCGACCGCGGCGTGGAAGTGCACGTGCCCGCCGACGCGGTGGGCT
>JBOGYB010000275.1:0-3448 GCA_050696555.1 Solirubrobacteraceae bacterium
CGGGTGCAGCACGATCACCGCCGCGATCCTGATCGGCCAGACCGCCGGCGCCAAACGATTCCCCACTGACTCGCACTTCGCCCGTATGGCCGGTGTCGCCCCGATCCCGGTGTCCTCCGGAAGGACCGACCGCCACCGCCTGCACCGCGGCGGCAACCGCCGCATCAACCGCGCGCTGCACGTCATCGCGATCACACGCGGACGCTGGGATCCAGCCACACGCGCCTACCTAGAACGCAAGGAAGCCGAAGGCAAGAACCGCATGGAGGCCCTCAGATGCCTCAAGCGCCTCCTCGCGCGCCACTTCCACCGACTCTTGCTGCGCTCCGTCGCGCCAACCGCAAGCCAGCAGGCACTGCAAGGAGGCCCGCCGCCGCACTGCCTGACATGAAAAACTCTCGACGTGGCCGGCAAACTGTCTGAGTCGGAGGCGCCTGAGGTCTCGCTGATCGAGCTTGTCGAGTTGGTCGAGAGCGTCCGCGCGCTTCCCTACGGACGCCCCAGTGCTCGCACCGTCGAGGCGATGCTGCGCGAACGGCGTGGCACATGCTCGACCAAGCACCTCTACCTGGCACAGCAACTCGCCGAGCGATTCCCCGCGACCAAGCCACAGATCATCCACCGGATCTACCGTCTTGACAGGGCTAGCGCCGAACAGCTCTTTGGGGCGGCAGTGGCCGAGACGGTGCCAGCAGAGGGCCTTATTGATGTGCACCGATATCTCACGATCATCCTGGACGGGCAGCGCCTGACGATCGACGCGACATTTCCGGGTGAGCCTTGGGACGGTCGCACGTCGCTTCCGCTCGCGTGTGGTCTTGGCGATGATGTCGTGGCTACCCAGGAGCCCGATGGCGAGAAGCGCACGCTTGAGGCGAAGTATTGCGATGCGACACTTCGCGAGCCATTCATCGCAGCCCTCACTGCGCACACATCGGCGTCTGCCGAGGACTTCCACGGGACCCCGCGGCGCAACATCGAGCTGAAGGCCAGTGATCCCGATCCCGTCCGGTCACTCCAGGCGTGCCGAGACCTCAATGCCAAGGCAGAAGGCACGCTCTGGCAGCGCGACACCTACTTCGATGTCCCATTCGGCGGTCTCAAGCTCCGCGAGGAGAAACCAGGAAGACCACACCTGATCCAGTTCGAGCGCGCCGACGAGCCACAGCAGCGCGAGAGCCGATACCGGATCATCGAGGTCGAGGACGCACAGACCTTGCGAGCTGCTCTAACCGCAGCTATCGGGCTCGTAGTGGTGGTAACGAAGCGTCGGCAGCTGTTCCTCTGGCGCGACGTGCGAATCCACCTCGACGATGTCGAGGAACTCGGAACGTTCATCGAGCTGGAGGCCGTCGCACCACCATCCTCCGACCTACAGCACGAGCACCAGCTCATCAGCCAGCTACGCACAACGTTCGACATCACCGACGAGCGCCTCATCCCCCACGGTTACGCCACACAACTCAAAGCTGCAAATTCCGAGCCTCGCTTGACATACCGGTATGAGAATGGTGGGTGCGAGGGTTGTGGTGGTCGTGTCCGGTGGCGTGTTTAGCGTCGCTGGTTATCGGACGCTGGGGCTTTCGTGGGAGAACGCAGAGCGGGCAGGCCGCGATTTGCTCCTTGGGCTGAGAGCCCGTTGACATAGCTGGCCGCCCCTGCGACTGACCCGGTTGGGCTGCGAGCCCGAATGCGTAGGTGTCGTTCAGCCCGTCTGATCTCCCAAGCCCATCACGACACGGGAGGTCCACTGTTGCGTTTCATCGGCCTAGATATTCACCGCGACTTCTGCGAGATAGCTATCTCCGAAGGAGGCTCTGCCCGCTCAGCCGGGCGGGTCAAGACCGACCCCGAACAGCTCGAGCTGTTCGCGCAAAGCCTCGCACCGAGCGATCGAGTGGTTCTTGAGTCGACCGGCAACGCTCTGGCGATCGCGAGGATCTTGCAGCCGCACGTCGAGGAGGTTGTGCTCGCTAACCCAATGCACGTGCGCGCGATCAGCCACGCGAAGGTCAAGAACGACCGGTTCGACGCGCGGATTCTCGCCGAGCTACTCGCCGCCGATCTGATTCCCAGGGTTTGGATAAGCGACGAGCAGACGCGGCTGCTGCGACGGCTGACCTCCCGGCGTACACAGCTGATCCGTCAGCGTACCCGCACAAAGAACGAGATCTCTGCTGTGCTGGTGCGCAACCTCAAGGGCCGCCCACCCGTCACCGACCTGTTCGGCAAGAAAGGACGAGCATGGCTCGCCGGTCTGGAGCTTCCTGCCGACGAGAGCCAGACCGTGCAGGGCTGCCTGCGCCAGCTCGACTTCCTCAGCGATGAGATCGAGTTGATCGATCGAGCACTCGCCGAGCAAGCGCTTGCTTCCCAGGAGATCCGGCGGCTGATGACGATCCCTGGCGTGGGTGTCACCACCACAGCCACGGTGATGGCAACGATCGGCGATGTTCGCCGCTTCGCGACTGCTGACCGGCTCGTTGGGTATCTCGGCTTGGACCCCCGCAGCCGCCAGTCCGGCACCGCGCCCGCCAGGCACGGACGGATCTCCAAGCAGGGCTCCTCCGCCGCAAGGCACGTACTCGTCGAGGCTGCCTGGGCAGCCATCAAGACACCAGGGCCACTACGCGCGTTCTACCAGCGTGTCCGTGCACGCCGCGGCGCGCAGATCGCGATCGTCGCCGTCGCACGGAAGCTCGCGATCCTTTGCTGGCAGCTACTCACCAAGCAACAGGACTACGCCTATCAGCGTCCCACCCACGTTGCGCGCAAGCTACGCACCCTCGAGCTACGCACTGGCGCCACTCGCCAGAAGGGCAAGCCGCTGAACTCTCACCCAGGGAGCGCGACTGACCGCGCTACCCAGGAGCGAGTGCTCACCGAGCAAGCCGAGCACGCCTACCGTCGCCTCGTCGCTGACTGGAAAGCGAGCGCTCCCAGCAAGAAGAGCACGGGTGCCGCACCGCCGCACGCACCTCAAGCACAGCCAGCCCCAAACCCTGTGCGTTAGCCCACAGATCACCGCACAACACAAACCCCGCCACCGGAGGCGATAATCACGCACAACGAACGCGAGTGGATGGTGTCCGACCGCCCGGTTTAAGTCCGGGGCCCGAGGCGAGGCGAGGCGAGGATCGGCGATGGGCGAGGCGGTCCGTGCGTTAATGGACCTTCAGCTCAGATGATCGCTTAGCCTTTGTCCATGACGAGTCTGGACGATGGGACGCTGCGCGTCAACGCAATCCACGTCGGCGACGGATATCACCTAGTCACCTGCGAATGCGATGTTTGCGGAGAGGAGGCGACCAAGACTTACACGGCGCCGAAGGCAAGGATCGGAGGCATCAAAGACCTTTGGTTTCAGCAGCACTGGCACAACCCCTAGCTGTAGAACCTGAGGACGTTGTTCATCCGGTCCTCCTTGGAGGCTGGTGGTGTCAAAGCC
>JBOGYB010000276.1:0-3445 GCA_050696555.1 Solirubrobacteraceae bacterium
TCTTCCAGCCGAGCGCTTCGTAGAAGGCGCGGGAGCGACCGAGGTTGGCAACTCCGAGCGTGATGAGGCTGACGCGCTGCTCCATAGCTCAATGGTGGCAGCCGCGACGGATGCGTGACGCCGGATGCTCAGCGCTCCTCGCCAGCCAACAGCTCCATCAGCAGACCGTCGCGCCACTCCCCGCTGCCGATGCGGCGCTCGTAGCGGCGCATCACGCCGACCGGTCTGAAGCCCACTTTCTCATAGCAGCGGATCGCGGCGGCGTTGCCCACGCTTGGATCGATCGTGATGCGGTGATGACCACGCTCGTCGATGAGATGACGCACCACTTGCCTGATCGCCTCGGTTCCGACGCCCTGACCGTGAACGGCCGGGTCGAGGAACAGGTCGATCGTGGCGTGACGGTATTTGGGGCCGGGGTCCTCCGAGAACTGGATCATGCCGGCGAGGGCGCCGTCGAGCACGATCGCGAAGCGGGTCGCCTCGGGCTCGTCGCTCCAGGGAAAGCCCTCCTCCGGCAGATCCCACCACAGGGCCACCTCGGGGGTGGCGTGGATGCGCAGCAGCTCTGCCTCGTCCTCCTGGATGAGCGGGCGTAGGAGCAGACGCGATTGCTCCACCAGCCGCGCCGAGGGTCAGACGGTGACCGGCTCGCGGTCCTTCGCCTTCGCACCGGCGGAGGAGAACTCCATCGCTTCGTCCTGCACCGAGCCGAACTTCAGGTTGACGATGTCAAGCGCATAGTTCTGGTGCAACCGCCACGGGGCCTTGGAGCCCTGCTTGGGGAACTTGTCGATCGAGCGCTGGACGTAACCGGAGGAGAAGTCGAGGAACGGCAGCTCGCTGACCGAGGGGTCGCGGTTCACGGGGGTGCAGCGACTGAAGCCCTGCTCGTCCATGTGGTTGAGCAGGCGGCAGACGTACGTACAGGTGAGGTCACACTTGAGCGTCCACGACGCGTTCGTGTAGCCCACCGAGAAGGCGAAGTTGGGAACCCCACTGAGCATCATCCCCTTGTAGCTCATGGTCTCGGGGAGGGTGACCTCGCGCCCGTCGACCGCCAGTTCGATGCCTCCGAGCGCGAGCAGATTGAGCCCGGTGGCGGTGATGATCACATCGGCTTCGAGCTCTGCGCCCGAAACGAGCTTGATGCCGGTTTCGGTGAACGTATCGATGTGGTCGGTCACCACAGAGGCACTACCGTTGCCGATCGCCTCGAAGAGATCCCCGTTAGGCACCAGGCAGAGACGTTGGTCCCAAGGGTTGTAGCTGGGGTTGAAGTGCTTGTCGATGTCGTATCCCGCGGGGAGTTGGCGTTCCAGTCCCATGCGCACAAGCTTGCGCATCAGGGAGGGGCGACGGCGCGAGAGCTGGAAGCTCGCCATCGTGAGCAGCACGTTCTTCCAACGCAGGATCGGATAGGCGACCCTGGCGGGGAGCATCCGGCGCAGGCGCTTGGCAATGGGGTCTTCGGCGGGAAGCGAGACGATGTAGGAAGGCGAGCGCTGCAACATGGTGACGTGGGCAGCCGTTTGGGCCATCGAAGGGACGAGCGTGACGGCGGTGGCGCCACTGCCGATCACGACTACACGCTTGCCGGCATAGTCGACGTCCTCGTCCCAGTGCTGGGGATGGACAATGCGCCCCGCGAAACTCTCTGTGCCTTTGAACTCGGGGCTGTAGCCCTCGTCGTAGCGGTAGTACCCGCTGCACATGAACAGGAAGTTCGCGTTCACACGCACGGTCTCGCCGGTGTCGCCACGGGTCGCCTCCACCGTCCAGCGAGAGTCCTCGGTGGACCACTCGGCGCGCACCACACGATGGTCGAAGTGGATCTTCCGCTCGATGTCGTGGTCTCTCGCGGTCTGGCGGACGTAGTCGAGGATCGAAGGCCCATCGGCGATGGAGCGGTCGTCGCGCCACGGGCGGAAGGAGTACCCGAGCGTGTACATGTCAGAGTCTGAGCGGATTCCGGGATAGCGGAACAGGTCCCATGTGCCGCCGATGCGGTCGCGTGCCTCGAAGATCGCGTAGCTCTTCCCCGGACAGTTCGATTGCAGGTGGCAGGCGGCACCGATGCCGGAGAGGCCGGCGCCGACGATCAGTACGTCAACGTGTTCGAGTGACATATTCGTCCAGGATCGGGTTAGGGGACCATCCGAGCTTAGCCTCTCGTGGGCTTTGGGTGGATGTCCAGGGCGAGCCGCACGATCTTATGCGTGAGTCGATATAGCGCGAAAGCCATCTCAGGCATGCTCAACGTGTAATCACCCATCCACGTCAAGCGAGGTAGCAAAGGATGCGACCCCCGATCCCCCAGATCGTGGCCCTTGGAGGCGGTGGTTTCTCGATGGAGAAAGACGGGTCGGCGCTGGACGACTACGTGCTGAGCCTGACAAATGCCAGGAGGCCGCGGATCTGCTTCCTGCCGACCGCGTCGGGGGACGCTGACCACTACGTGGTGCGTTTCTACAGACGCTTCTCCACACACTGCGAGGCGAGCCACATCTCGTTGTTCCGCCGAGACCAAGGTGGGCAGGGAGTTGAGGACAATCTGGCCTCGCATTTGCTCGCGCAGGATCTGATCTACGTAGGCGGGGGTAACGTCGTGAGCATGCTGGGGGTATGGGGGGCGCACGGGCTCGACGACGTGCTCAGAGAAGCCTGGCACGAGGGGATCGTGCTGTGTGGGCCCTCGGCTGGGTCTTTGTGCTGGTTCAGGGAGGCGTTGAGCGCTTTTCACGGCCCACCACGACGGGTACGGGGTTTGGGGTTGCTCCCCTACTCAAATTGCGTTCACTACGACGCCGAGCCGGCACGGCGCGCCGAGTACCACAGTCTCGTGGGCGAGGGGATGTGCCCAGGGTTCGCCGTAGACGACGGGGTGGCGTTGCACTTCGAGGGGACATCGCTGCGCCGGGTGGTGAGCTCGCGCGAGCAGGGGAGCGCCTTTCATGTGCAGCGAGTCAAGGATCGGGTGATGGAGACATCGCTTGAGGTGTCCTACCTGGGCGCTCGCGCTTCGATGCCGGTCGAGCAGGCGGTGGCGCTCGCGTGAGCCATTCGCCGTCGCCGCCGAAGGAGCGACTCATATTCGCAATGGGTGGAGGGGGATTCACGATGGAGCCCGCCAACCCGCTGCTCGACGATTACGTGCTCTCGCTCTCCCCCACGCGTGAGCCGCGGGTTCTCTTCCTCCCTACCGCCTCGGGAGACACAACCGCGCAGATCAACGCCTTCTACGCGCGATACGGGGGAAGGGAATGTGTGCCCTCGCACCTGTCTGTGTTCCGTCTCGGCGAGCTGGAGGCGCCGCTCGGGGAGATCGTGTTGAGGCAGGACATCGTGTACGTGAGCGGGGGGTCAATGCGCAACCTACTCGCACTGTGGAGGGCGCACGGACTCGACGAGCTGCTCACCCGCGCATGGGAGCGCGGGATCGTGC
>JBOGYB010000277.1:0-3437 GCA_050696555.1 Solirubrobacteraceae bacterium
GCGCAGGGGGCGGAATCGGGAGTGGTGCTCAACGGTACCGCCGGTTTCTCTCCCCAGGGCGCCAGTTTGATCCAGGGTCTCGGCGTAAGCTGGGTGAGGGTGTTCCTCTCCTGGAAGGCGTTCGAGCCCTCTCGTGGACACATCGATCAGGGGCAGGTCAGTTGGCTGGAAAGCGAGTTGGGGGGGTTGCCCGCGGGTACGAAGGTGATCCTGGTGGTGGTGGACACACCGCAGTGGGCATCGGGGTCTTCGAATCAGCTCAACCCGCCACGCGACGCAAACGACTATGGGCACTTCGTCGGCGCGATGGCCAAGCGCCTGGCGGGGCGTGTGCAGGCATGGGAGATCTGGAACGAGGAGGACGCTCCCTTGTGGTGGCCGAGCGGCCCCGATCCGGCTGCATACGCGGCGATCTTGAAGGCCAGCCACAAGGCCATCAAGCAGGCCGACCCAAGTGCCACCGTTGTGCTCGGGGGTTTGACGGGGAACGACTACGAATACCTGGAAGAGCTTTACGCTGACGGCGCGGAGGGTTCGTTCGATGCGGTAGCCGTGCACACCGACACGGCGTGCAACGTGGTCTCCCCCTACACGATCCTGCGCAATGGGCGCACCGACCGGCGTATCAACCGGTGGTCGTTCCTCGGGTATCGCACCATCCACGAAGTGATGCAGGCTCACGGAGACAACAGCCCCATCTGGATGACCGAGCTCGGTTGGAGCACCGACTCGCACATTTGCGCCTCGGGGGCGCACGCGGGGCAGAAGCCGGGAGGGGTGAGCCCGCAGGAATCGGCCACCTTCCTACTCCAGGCATACCACTGTCTGGCCCTGGACAGTTATGTGCGGGTGGGCATCGTGTACGGGCTGGAGGAAGAGCCATTCGCCACTCATGGAGGCTTTGGGCTGCTCGATACCAACCTCACACCCAAGCCGGCGTACGGCGCGCTTGCCAACTACTCACGCAACGGCGACAGGTTGACCGAACCGTGTGGTGCCGAACAAGGTCCGGTGGTCAAGCTCGTGCGCCCCAAGACGGGAGTGCGGTACACCAACACGCTTCCGATCGTGGTGACCGCGAGCGACAGCGCGCGGGTGTACGAGATCTCGCTCTTCAGCGACGGGCATCTCATCCGCAACTTCTACGCCCACGGTGGTCTTCCCACCTTGAGCGGTCAGATGGTGTGGCATGGGGCGCGGCTGTTGAAGCCGGGCAAGCACCTACTCACGGCGCGTGCGTACAACGAGCTCAACAACGCCGGCTCGACCTCGATCACGATCGTGCGGGGGGTCACGCACAAGAAGCACAAGCATCGCGCTCGTGGCAAAGGGCCCAAGTCGCCCAAGCACGGCTGAGTGGGTCACGGCGAGCTCTCGCGGTCGCCAATCCCTAAACTGGGCTAACCGGAGTCCTTGGAGAGGTGGCCGAGTGGCTGAAGGCACTCGCCTGCTAAGCGAGTATGGGGGTTAAACTCCATCGGGGGTTCGAATCCCCCCCTCTCCGTCCCCGTCTTTTCGTGAGGCGTTTTGGCTCTACGAAGCCAAAAATTGCTCAGCGCGATTGGCCATTGCAGCTTGTGCCTTCTGTGAACCCCGCGAGGCTGCGGCCCTGGTCGGCTTGCAGGCATTCGTATGCGGCGCATGATCGATCTACTGCTGCCACAACAGCACTGACGTCACGTGGCAGGCCATCGCCGACTTTCGCGATCTGGACTCCGAACTTCTCATGGCGCACGAAACCGCTAGCCTCGGCTCGGTTGTAGGCAATCACGGCCGGCACGTCGGGATGTTCGAGGGCCACTTTGGGGCTCCCGAACACGTTTGACGAAGGCCGCCGCCTGCATCCATCGAGTTCGAATGTCACCTCGCGAAGACGAGGTTCGCCGCTGAGCGGACTTCTTGGGGTATAGGCGATCATCGTGAACTCCCCTCCCGGAGGGATCACGGTCTCGGGCTACCTCTCTGGCCACCGAGGCGGCGTTGGCGATCGGGCACAGACCGCCATTAAGTTGACCCACGATCACAACATGCACATCATTGTGGACGTAGTGGCGCGCGTGGCAAGGGAGGTTACTTGGTGGGTCCGACAGCCCCAAGATAAGGTCGTGGTCGGGCAGGTCCGAGTCGCTCCTGACATATCTGCGCTCCGCAGAGTCCACAAAGATCACCGCGACCTCGAGACGAAAACCAGGCGGTTATGCCAATCTTGCGGGTCAGGCTGTGTCTCGAACGCGCCATCCAGCGCGCGCACGATTGCGCCAAACTCGTGGTGGCGAATGCCCACCACCACCGCGCAGCCGTGGTGAGACTTCCCAGCCTCCAACCACTCGTGACAGATGCGCGGGAAATCCGCGACGTCAAACGTCACCATGATGCGCCGTTGGACGTTGGCGAGTTCCATCAGCTCCTCGTCCGGACAGCCGTCGAGGTCGCGCTCCTCGGCAACCGCAAGCACGTCGTGCTCACGTGCTCTCAGAGCTGCACCGATCCGACGGCCCGACACGTGTGCATCAAGTAGCAGACGCAAACTTGTCGTTTAGTCGAGTTGGATCGGGATGATGTCAGCGTGCGGGTACTCCACGCGGAGCTCCGTCAGCGGTCGCCGGTTCAGCGCGATGAAGTCGTCGATCTCCTGCGGAAAGCGCCCGTAGTAGCTGAGCGCGGTCCGCAGCTCGCGTTCGCTGAGGTCGGTCTCCGCGATTACCCGATCGAGACTCTCGCTGAAGTCCTTGTACGCCTCAATCACCTGCCACACGTCTAGGCTCGTGCCAATCAACCAGGCGCGACGATTGTAGTCGTCACCGCGAAACGCAATCCCGGGAACCGTCCGAGCCTTCAGTGCCTCCTCTGCCAGCGCCTCCACTATGCTGCCCTTGCTGCGCTTTGTGCGCTTGGCCTCTGCTGTGACGAGACGATCGGTCTCGTCCGAGAGACGCAGGCTGAATGGCGCTGACTTGGCCATGGCTACGATTGTAGTCGATGTATTACGCGGTACTGCTCAGTGCTTCCAGTTGCAAGGCCCACGGTCTGCGCGAGCATCTCAGGGTCGCCCGACCGCCTCGACCGCGCGCTTTCGCGCCTCCCGCCCAACCGGCTCCAGCAGCTCCGCAAGGAGCCGATCAAGGGCCTTTTGGTTTGCAACGCGTCCCGAACTCCCCGTTTTTGCCATGAGTTTGGGCGTAGTTCGACGGCATGCCCCGCGATTGCGTCCTGAATGCCGATCACACGGACACGGTTGCCAAGGGCTACTTGATCGAGCGGATCACGGTGCTTTCGCCGGCGAAGATCGCTGCCGTCTGCGCTGCGCTGGTCACCGCGACAAGCTGTGACTGAAGGGCCAGGTCAGTCAGCTTCGCCGAAGCGCTTGGCGTGCATCTCTCGGATACGCTTCCAGGCCAGACCAAGGTTCGATCTTCGTCCCTCGATCCCCATCCCAC
>JBOGYB010000278.1:0-3426 GCA_050696555.1 Solirubrobacteraceae bacterium
TGATTAGCACGATCGCGGTTCCGAAGCGCCGCTTGAGCTCCTTGAGCAGCTCCAGGATCTGCGCCTGCACTGTCACGTCGAGCGCCGTGGTGGGCTCGTCGGCAAGCAGCACCTTGGCCCCCAGCGACAGCGCCATCGCGATCATCACCCGCTGGCGCATCCCCCCGGAGAGCTCGTGCGGGTAGGCACGCACCCGCTCCCTCGCCCGTGGGATCTCCACCCGCTCCATCAACTCGGCCGCTCGCTCGAGCGCCGCCGCCTTCGACACAAGTGGTTCATGCGCGCGGATCTGCTCGGCGATCTGCTCGCCCACGCGGTGCACCGGGTTCAGCGAGGACTGGGGATCCTGGAACACCATCGCCAGCCGCGCCCCCCGAATGCGCCTGAGCTTCGCCTCCGAGGCCCCGATCAGCTCCTCGCCGTCGAGCAGCGCTTCGCCCGCGATCGTGGCGTTGGGGGTCCGTGTGAGCCCCATCAACGTCATCGCGCACACCGACTTCCCCGACCCCGACTCCCCCACGAGCGCCAGCACCTCGCCGCGCTCCAGCGCGAAAGACACCCCGTTCACCGCCTGCACGATGCCGCCGGACGTCGCGAACGACACGCTCAGGTCACGCACATCGAGCAGCGGCATATGGACGGACGATCCGTCGAACGTGCCGGATGGCGCGCCCGGGCGCGCGGGTGACTGTCCCCATGCGTCGCTCACGACAGCCTCACACGCGGGTCGAGTGCCGCTTGCGCGACGTCCACCACGGTGCTCAAAACCACCACCGCGGCAGCCACCATCATGGTGACCACCATCACAGGGGGGATATCGAGGCGCCCGATCGACTGCGCCGCGTACTGACCGACCCCTCCGAGGTTGAAGACCGACTCCACAAGGATGGCCCCCCCACCGATCACCCACGCGAAGTCAAGCCCCCACAGCGTGACAATCCCGGTCAGCGAGTTGCGCAGCACATGGTGGATCAACACCCTCCGCTCCGACAACCCCTTCGCACGGGCGGTGCGCACGTAGTCCTCCCCCATCACGTCCAACACATTCGCGCGCAAGATGCGCGAGTACACCCCGATCGACACCACCGACAGCGCTACCCACGGCATCAGCATGTGCGTGAACCACCCCCACGGGTCTTGCGTGATCGGCACATACCCTTCCAGCGGCAGCACTTTCCACTGGTAGCCCAACCAATAGAGCATGATCGCGCCGAGCAGGAACACCGGCATCGAGATCCCCGTGAGCGCCGCGGCAGTCAGCACGCGATCGATCAGACCACCTGCGTGCACCGCGGAGAGCAGCCCGAACAGCACCCCCAGGAGCAGCCAGATCACTCCCGCGCCGATTGCCAGCGAGATCGTGGGCGGCAGGTCTTTCACGATTTCCCGCTCCACGTTCACCTGCTGGGAGTAGGAGATCACGCTCCCGTCGAGCACCTTTTCCATCGTCTTCGCGTACTGCACGTAGATCGGCCGATCGAACCCCCATTGCACACGTATGTCGTGCACCTGCTGGGGGGTCGCCAGTCGACCCGCCATCCTCAGCGCCGGGTCCCCGTTGGGGATAGCCTGGAAGATCAGGAAGGTGAGCACAGTGATCGCGAACAACACCGCGATCAGCGAGGCGAGGCGCTTGGCGAGGAACGCCGCCATCTTCTACAGCCTCCCTCGCAACGTGGCCTTGGGGTCGAGCGTGTCGCGGAGGGTGTCGGCGATCACATTCACCGCAAGCACCGTGAACACCAACATCAGTCCCGGCACAAGCACCAGGTGGATCGCCCCCGGCATCAGCCGCGTGCCGTCGGCGATCATCGTCCCCCACGAGGGGTTGGGCGCCTGCACCCCCGCCCCAAGGTAGGAGAGCGCCGCCTCCAGCAGGATCGCGTTGGCGACGATGAGCGGTGCGAACACCACGATCGTGGAGGAGAGGTTGGGGAGGATCTCCCCCACCACGATCCGCACCCCCGCGAGGGGGGGTGGGTAGCCGAGCATGCGCGCCGCGTCCACGAACTCACGCTCCCGCAACGACAATGTGTGTGCGCGTAGGGGCTTTGCCACATAGGGGAACACCACCACCCCGATCACGAACGCGGGGAGCAGCAGCGATCCGCTGTGCAAGGTGAACACCCCGAGATCGAGCCCACCTACGGCAAGCGCCACACCGAGCGCCACACCAAGCAACACCGCGGGGTAGGCCCACACGAGGTCGAACACCCGCGAGAGCACCCCGTCGGTGAGCCCCCGTGCGTACCCCGCGAGCGTCCCCAACACGATCGCCAGCGCCATCGTGATGAGGGTGGCTATCGCCCCCACCTCCAGCGAGTTGCGTCCCCCGTAGAGCAACCTCACCGCCACGTCGCGCCCATTGGAGTCCGCGCCGAGCAGGAACCTCCCTTTCCAGGTAGGTCCGATCGGCACGCCTGTGGGGGACACCACGTCCACCTGCTTCCCCCCCACGCTCACCGTGTCGGTTATGTGGTTGTCGTTTGGCCCCGTGTGCGCCACATCTTTCGCGTACACCGGTGCGAGCAGGCACAGCGCGACGATCGCCACCAGCAGCGCCCCGAACACCACCGCGACCTTGTTGCGGGTGACGATCCTCATGTTCTGATCATCGCCCGCAACCCGGTCGTTACTTGAGCAAATCCCCTCGCGACACACCCCCGCGCAAGCGGGGGTGTCCTCACTTCAGCTCTAGCGTGCTCCAGTCATTCCCATACACAGGGTGGAAGATCGCCGCGCCGAAGTCGACCCTGTCGGAGAAGAACTTGGGTACCTCGTCGTAGCCGAACACCGCCATGTATGCCTTCTGCGCGGTGTACTCGTCAAGCGCCTGCCAACGGCTCACAACCGTGTCGAGCTGCGAGGATGGCGTCGGCGCAAGCGATTCCAGTTCGCTCTGGATGTGCGGGTCGTTTACCTGCGAGGGGTTGTGGTTTTCGGTGGGGAGGATCGAGTGCGCGTCGAGCAGCTGGTAGAAATCGATCGGGTTGGGGAAGTCCTGGCTGAAGGACACCCACCCCGTTTGCGCTTTGTTGGAGAGGTTGCCGATCGTCTCGTAGTACTGCGCGTCGGCCACGATTTTCTCGGTCGCTTTGAAGCCGATCGCGTTGAGCACGCTTGCGTAGTAGTCCACGAATTCCTTGTGTGGTGGGCGCGAGCCCCCCCACACGGTCACGGGTACGCCCGTGAGCCCTGATTGCTTCACAAGTTCCTTCGCCTTGGTGAGGTTGGGGGCCGCACTCGGTTCCCCATATGGGCATTTAGCTGAAGGGTGACCTGGCATTCCCACCGGCAGGAAGAAGCAGCCGGGGTCGAGCATCCCGCTGTCGAGCCGCTGCAATGCGCGTCGGTCGATCGCGTAGTTCACCGCCTCACGGGCGAGCGGGTTATTGAAGGGTGCTTCTTTGGTGTTCAGGAAGAAAT
>JBOGYB010000279.1:0-3422 GCA_050696555.1 Solirubrobacteraceae bacterium
CTCCAGCCACCCTGTGGTGAACGGGCCGCGATAAACTCGTTGCCCGTGTTCCCAATGCCCGTTGACCCGGTGCCGCCAACTGTGGGCCACGCTACGTACGCAATGGAATTGCCATCTAGCCCAGCTTGGAACGGAAATGTAGTAGCAATCTCCCCCCTGGGGAATTCGCCCATTTCAAAGACCTCGGAATCAAAGTTTTTCGCAGGAGGGGTGATCATTTCGTAGACGCGCCCATCCGACAGCGCAGTAGAGCTTTCGGAATAGGTTGTGAACGTGACGTCTCCACCGTAGGTCGTTTTTGAGCCTTTTGTGACGGCTAGACGCAGGTGATAGAGAACTCCCGGCCGCAAGGCTGACAGATGTGTGGAGATCTTATTTGGTTCGGTGCCCGACCCTACGCCGGCGGGAGGAGTTATGGATTCGTAGGGAATTTGTGTCCCGTATTCCACCTGGAAACTGGTAGGTTCGCCTTCCGGGTTCAGGTTCGCGTCCACCGTTGCGCCACGCGTTCCGATCGTGAGAGCAAAGGCAGGTTCGAACGCGTAAATAGCGCCGTTACCCGCGTCCGCCACATACACATAGCCGGAATTATAATCCGCGCCGATCCCTTCAGCCCGGCTGGAGAGGATACCTGCGCCGAAGGTAGCGCTCGGCGTCGCTGGCATAGCATTATCTCCGTTACGTTCGTATGCAACGATCTGCCGCCCACCGCGCGGTGCCTGCTCATCTGCATACAGGCCGGCTGGCGCGTTTTCCACGACGGCCGCTACTGGTACGACGCCGGTTATCGGACCGATATCCGGCGTCGCCACCGACTCGAATAGCGGAAATGTGTTCCCACTTATAAGATACCTGAATATCTGATTGCCGGCGGAGAGATACAAGTCGCTACCAGCGCTGGCAATGCCGTGGATTGGACCCGGTGTATCATCGATGACATTTACTCCGAGCGCGGGTTCACCGCTTGGGTTGAATTGAAGAACCTTGCCGCTTTCCTCAGCGACGAATATGAGATTGTATCCACCTATGTAAACGACGTCCGTCGGCCTTTCCAATCCTTTGATGAATTCTTCACTCGAGGTCAGCCCGGGAGCCAGCTTGTAGATCACGCCGTTGCTGTAGCCCGCGACATACACGTTGCCGTTGCCGTCGACAAACATTTCGTCCAGGATCACTCCGGGAAACGCGAGCTGCGCGAGCAGCGATCCAGTCCGCGAAAACTCGTCCACCGTGTCCTTGCCCCTATCCGAAACATACACATCCCCTTTGTCGGGCCCTTCGGAGTTGTCCACCGCGACACCCACCGGTTCGCCGAAACCGGCGGGAGGGGAGAAGGAGCCATGCAGGGCGTACCCGGTCGAGGCGGACGCGGAGGCGCTGTACAGCAGCGTGCATCCAAGCGAGACGAGCAACGCGGACGCGACCGTGGCGAGACCGCGAACGCCCCTGTAGCCCGCCGCCCCCCGCAAGAGCCGGCTCGACAGACCCGCCATCATGGCCGCGATGCGACCTTGCTTGTTGCTACCCATAGCTATTCCCCTCATATCGTGACCCTCCCCTGAGCGACTTTTTCCTCGTACTGCTTCGCGCAAGCGCCGATGCTCCTACGCTGCGCGACAACACCCCTCTACATCTCGACGGCGGAAGCCGGCCCCGGCGGGGCACTCACGGCAAGCAGCGCGGACGCCGCAGCCTTCGTTTGGGAGAGGGAATCTGCGACGCCCGCAACGCCCGGCGCGAACCGCCCGCGCCGAACGCCTCATGGACGCGCGCAGAGGGGACAGCGCACCGCCCAAGCCAAGCTCGTCATGCTCTCCATCCCCTCCCGTTCTCCCTTGTGATTTTCTCCATGCGGATCTCAGCGCACAGCCGCGACAGTCCAATCCCCTCATCGAGATCTATGACCTGATCGGGCAATACGAGGCTATTCTCAGTCCACAGTGCGGGTCAATACCGTTAACACAGGCATTCGTACGGTCACCCTTGCGTAGCAATCCCCAATGTTCAAGCCGAATTCCTCGCGAGCGAGCGAGCGGGCGGACGCCTTAACGCAGGCGACCCCGCGGACTGGATGTATGATCGGCGCGTGAGGAGAGTAGGCGGGATGCTCCGTCCGGAGCCCGCCGGGAGGGGAGGTTGCGCATGTCGGCGAAGCACGCTCTGCTGGGACTGCTGCTCGAGCGCCCGGCCTACCCCTACCAGCTCGCCGACCGTCTGGCGCAGCGACTAGGCCCAGCGTGGAAGGTCAACTCCGGCCAGCTCTACCAGACGGTCAAGGCGCTCGAGAAGGACAAGTTGATCGAGCGCATCCCCGACGTCTCTGCCGATCAATCGGATCGCCATGTCTTCAAGGTCACCGCCGAGGGCGTGCTCGAGTTCGAGCGCTTCTTCTCCCAGGGCCCGGAGGCCATCCGTCTCTCCCGCCGCCCGCTGCTCGTGAAGCTCACATTCGCCGGCCAGCGACACATCGAGGAAGCCACGGCAAAGGTTGATGCCTACGAGCGAGAGTGCGCACAGCGGCTCACCGAGATCGCCCGCCTGCGCGAGGAGCTATCCGGCGACGGGCCGCTGCTACGCGCCGACCAGCTGCTGTTGCGCCTCAATCTCTCCGCCGACGTCTTCCAGCTGGAAGGAGAGCTGCGCTGGGCAAGGCACGCGCGCGAGATGCTCTCCTGGCTTGTCGAGCGCGACGCGATCTGGCCTTCCGAGCACGAGGACTTCGACAGCGAGAAGCAGGGCGCGCGCAGGGCGCTGTTCGGCAGAATGGCCGGGGAGGGGTGATGCTCCTCTCGCTGGGCGCGGTATTCAAGCGCTACGAGGGCTCGGGCGGGACACGGGTCGCCCTCGAGGACGTCACGTTGCAGGTGCAGCGCGGGCAGATGGTCGGCGTGTTCGGTCCCAGCGGCTCAGGCAAGACAACGCTTCTGCGCATCGCCGCCGGCCTACAGGCACCCGACAGCGGAGAGGTGCTCTACGACGGCGAGCGCCTTGATCTGCTGCCCGCCGCGGAACGGATGCGCCTGCGCCGGCGCGAGATCGCATGCGTGTGGAGCGAGCCGCCGCGCAGCCGCCTGGGGGTGCTCGACCACGTGGCCGTACCGCTGCTCGTCGATCGCCGCGGCCATCGCAAGGCGCAACGGCAAGCGCACGAGGCGTTGCTCGCCTGCGAGGCCGAGCACTGTGCGCAGGCCGAGCTGCACGAGCTCTCAGACGGCGAGCGCCAGCGCGTGGAGATCGCACGCGCGCTCGTGATCGAACCGCGACTCTTGCTCGCCGACTGCCCGGCGTCGAGCCTCTCGCTCGTAGAGCAAGAGGCGATCATGGTGCTGTTGGCGTCGCTTGCGCGGGAGGCGAAGGTAGCCGTGCTGATTACCGACAGCGACGCCCAGGCGCTGATCCGGGCCGACCCCATCCTCTACCTG
>JBOGYB010000280.1:0-3416 GCA_050696555.1 Solirubrobacteraceae bacterium
GAAGCAACTTGCTGTACTCGTCGATCAACTCGTCCATCGTGCGGGCCAGCTTGTCGCGGAAACGCACCAGCTCGGCGAGGTCCACAGCATGGCTCTCCTCGACCGCATCCGATCGGCGGGGGTCGGGCGCTGGTGGCCCGGACGGCGAGGATGGAGAGTAGAGCCCGGGCCTCGAGGACGGGTGGTATAGCCCCGGGGTAGGAGTGCCCGGTGGCGTTGCGGGCGGTCCCGGCTGCGGTGGTGTCACAGGTGGGGCCGGCCGGGGCGGTGAGGATGGCGGGGGCTGATGTGTGGGTGCGGGATCGGGGGAGGGTGGCACGGGCGATGAGGGCGGGGTTGGCGGCGTGGGGATCTCGCCATACGCGGTCTCGCGGATCTCCACGGCCCAGTCACGCTCCCCCGTGGCGCCGGCCTGCGCCGGCACTTCCTCGCCACCGAACACCGCGGGCCCTCCGAACCCATCGCCATCCAGCGTCGCTCCCCCGCTGTCACTAGGTTGACCACTATCGCCGGTAGTCGGCGCATGCTCGGCTGCGCCTGGCTGCCCCTCGTCGCGGCTCTCCAGCTCCACCGCCTCGTCGATCAACGCTCCCGGCGCCTTCGGCGTGGGGCGATCGTCGCGACGGCCGATCGAGGTTAGCTCGCGCTCGAGCTCCTGAAGCTTGAGCTCCAGCTCGCCGAGCGTCTTTGCGACCTCCTGGTCCACGGACTTAGCGTAGCTGTTGGCCGATTTGCGATCCCATTGGTCGCGAATCGGTTGCTACGCCGCCAAGGATCTCGACCGCTATCTCCGCGACTTCGGTGGGGGTGCGTCCTACACGCACTCCCTTGGCTTCGAGGGCGAGGGCCTTGGCGGCAGCGGTGCCGGCCGACCCGGACACGATCGCCCCGGCGTGACCCATCTGCTTGCCTTCGGGTGCGGTGAAGCCCGCGATGTAGGCGACGACAGGCTTGGAGACGTTCTCGGCGATGTACTCGGCTGCCTCCTCCTCGGCCGACCCTCCGATCTCGCCGGAGAGCACGATCAGCTCGGTCTGCGGGTCTCCCTCGAACAGCTCGACGATGTCCACGAAGGACGAGCCCGGCACGGGGTCCCCGCCGATTCCGACGATCGAGCTGCAACCGAAGCCGGCTTGGGCGATCTCGTTGCCGATCTGGTAGGTGAGGGTGCCGGAGCGCGACACCACCCCGACATTGCCCTCCTTGAAGAAGGAGGCGGGGATGATCCCGACGTTGGCCTTCCCCGGGGAGAGGATCCCCGGACAGTTCGGGCCGACGAGGCGGACTGATTTCCCACCCACCCGGTCGCGCTCGAGCGTGTTGTAGACGCGAAGCTCGTCGTGCGCGGGGATGCCCTCGGTGATCGCGATCACCAGCTCCACGCCCGCGGCGGCCGCTTCGAGGATCGAATCGGCCGCAAAGCGGGGGGGCACGAAGATCATCGCGGTGTTGGGGTGGGCCTCGGCGGCGGCTTGCTCCCAGGAGTCGAACACGGGGATGCCCTCGACGTCCTGGCCACCCTTGCCGGGGGTGACCCCGCCGACGACGTTGGTGCCGTAATTGCGGTTATTGAGTGTGTGGAAGGACCCCTCTTTGCCGGTCATTCCGGCGACGCACAAACGCGTGTCGTTGTCGACCAGTACGCTCATGCCGCCGCTCCTTGGGTCCTCGCCAGCGCGACTACCTTTTCAGCCGCCTCGTTCATCGTGCGGGCGGCATGCACATTCGGCAACGCCGCCTCCTCGAGCAATCTGCGGCCTTCGACGTCGTTGGTGCCATCCAGGCGCACCACGAAGGGGATTGATTCCCCACCCGGGCGGGTGGGGTCCCCAATCTCGCCGAACGCCGCGATCAAGCCCTTGGCGACCTCGTCGCAACGGGTAATGCCACCGAAGATGTTGAACAGGACTGCCTTGACTTTGTCGTTGGCGAGGATCAGCTCCACCGCCTGCTTGACCTTGCCGGCGTCTGAGCCCCCGCCCGCGTCGAGGAAGTTGGCGGGCTCACCGCCGGCCTGGGCAACGACGTCGAGTGTGCTCATGACAAGCCCCGCGCCGTTGCCGAGAATGCCGATGTCCCCGTCGAGCGCGACGTACTGCACGCCCTGCTCTTTCGCGCGGCGCTCGATCGGGTCTTCGTTCTCGCTGTCGGAGAGCCCCTGGTTGTCGGGGTGGCGGTAGAGCGCATTGCCGTCGAGCGACACCTTGGCGTCAAGGGCCTTCACCCGCCGGCCAGACCCACCCTGACCACCCCCTCCGGGGGTGGTCCCATCGTCAGTGGGGGGTGGGGTGACGATCAGCGGGTTGATCTCCGCAAGCGTGGCGTCCTCCTCGAGCCACACCTCGTACAGTGCCACGAGCGCGTCGGCCACGCCGTCGATCACGTCGGCGTCGGCACCACCGGTGGTGGCGATCTCGAGGGCCTCCTTACGGGAGAGTCCCTTCAAGGCGTCGACGTGATGGCGCACTAGCTTCTCCGGTGACTCCTCGGCTACCTGCTCGATCTCGACACCACCCTCGACGCTGAACATCACCATCGGCTGCTTGGCGGAGCGGTCGAGCAGAACCGAGGCGTAGTACTCGGTGGCGATGTCTGAGGCGTGCTCGATCCACAGCGTGCGAACGATGTGGCCCTTGATGTCCAAACCGAGGATGTTCGTGGCGTGTTCGCGTGCCTGCGTTTCATCCGCGGCGAGCTTTACCCCGCCGGCCTTGCCACGGCCTCCGATGAGCACCTGCGCCTTGACCACCACGGGGTAGCCCACCTCGTTGGCCGCTTGGACGGCGTCCTCGACGGTGGTGACCGCCCGTCCGTCGGACACCTCGAGGCCGTGCCGGGCGAACAGTTGCTTGCCTTGATACTCGAGCAGGTCCATACGCGGCGCGAGACTTTAGTGGATTTGAGTCCCACCCGCCCAGGCGCAACGCGCGCCGAGGGGTATGCGCGGCATAATGCCCGCCCGATGCCCATTCCGAAGAACATCACCTTTGTCACCTTCGACGTGTACGGAACCCTGATCGATTGGGAGACCGGTATCTACGAGGCGTTCGCCAAGGAGGCGGAGCGCGACGGCGTGGAGATCGACCGCAACGTGTTGATCCCGCTGTTCCACGAGATCTCCCAGGAGATCGAGGCGGGCTCTTATGAGCTGTACGCGGAGGTGCTGCGGCGTACCGCGATCGAGATCGCCGAGCGCCTCGAGTGGAAACTGGAACCCTCCCGCTCAGGCTTCCTGCCGGACTCGGTGCAGCGGTGGAAGCCTTTCAAGGAAACCCCCACGCAGCTTGGGAAGCTCGCCAAGAAGCACAAGCTGGGGCTGATCTCGAACATCGACGACAAGCTGCTGGGGCAGACTCGCCGGCACATACCGATGGACTTCGACCTCGTGGTGACCGCCCAGCAGGTGCGCTCCTACA
>JBOGYB010000281.1:0-3416 GCA_050696555.1 Solirubrobacteraceae bacterium
CATCACAACGTCGGCGGACTTCCCGAGGACATGCAATTCGAGCTGGTCGAGCCACTGCGTGCGCTCTTCAAGGACGAGGTCAGAGCTGTAGGTGCCGAGCTGGGATTGCCGGAGCGGTTGGTGTGGCGCCAGCCCTTCCCCGGTCCGGGTCTTGCGATCCGGGTTGTCGGCGGTGAAGCCACCAGGGAGCGGCTGGACGTGCTGCGTGAGGCCGACCACATCCTGCAAGAGGAGATCCGCAAGGCGGGGCTCTACCGCGAGCTGTGGCAGTCCTTCTGCGTGCTCCCAGACGTGCGCACCGTCGGCGTGCAAGGCGACGAGCGCACATACGGATATGTGGTCGTCATCCGCGCAGTCACCTCCGACGACGCGATGACCGCAGATTGGGCGCGTCTCCCCTACGACCTACTCGAGACGATCGCCTCGCGCATGATCAACGAGCTGCGCGAGGTGAACCGGGTGGTTCTCGACATCACGTCGAAGCCGCCGGGAACTATTGAGTGGGAGTAGCTATCATTCCCGCTCTCGCCGTGCGCGTCAGCTTGCGTGCGGCCTTTTTCACGTCATGAAGACTTACGTAGCCAAGCCAACAGATCGCGAGCGCAACTGGCTCGTCGTCGACGCGAACGGCAAGACGCTCGGTCGTCTCGCCACGCAGATCGCCGATGTTCTGCGCGGAAAGCGCAAGCCTGAGTACACACCCCACATCGACACGGGCGACTTCGTGGTGGTGGTAAACGCGGAGAAGATCGCGGTGACTGGCGATAAGCGCAAAGCTAAGCGCTACTACCGTCATTCGGGCTACCCAGGGGGTTTGCGCTCACGTACCTTCGAGGAGATGATCGAGCGCCGTCCCGAGGAGATCATCAGGCTCGCGGTGAAGGGCATGATGCCTCGCAACCGTCTCGCCCGTAAGCAGATAACCAAGCTCAAGGTCTATGCCGGTCCCGAGCACCCCCATGTAGCCCAGAAACCGCAACCGATGGAGATCGAGGCCTGATGGCCGACGAGCCGACAGAGCACACCGACGAGCAGCCTGAGCCGGTCGAGCCAACCCCCGAGGTACCCTCCGCGGAGGAGACCCCGGTAGCGTCTGAGGAGAGCGGTGCCCAGCCGGTCGCCGAAGATACCGTCTCAGAGGAAGCCACGGAAGCCACGCCTGTCGCGGAGCCAGTGGCAGAGGTACCCGTAGAGCAGCAGTCCGCCCCCGAGTCAGAGCCCGAGAAGCCCGCTGCTGGCGAGCCCGTGGCCGAGGGAGGTGCGTCTGAGGAGGCGGTTGGCTCCGAGGAGGAAGAGGACGAGGCGCCCACTCCGCGTGTCAAGCCGAGCGTTCCCGGAGCACACCTGGAAGTGGACATCGTGCCGGAGGGTGTCGACCCGCTCGCTCCCGAGCAGCCCAGCGATCCTTACGCGATCGAGGAAGACGAGGAGCCCCAGATTGAGGAGGAGGCAGAGAACGAGCCGCTGACAGAGCCGATCTCCACAGCCACCATCGACCTGGCTTCCGGGGCACGCTACAAGGCAACCGGCAAGCGCAAGACGGCGATCGCACGAGTGATTCTGAGGCCCGGGAATGGCGCCTATCTCGTCAACGGTAAGGCGCTCGACGAGCACTTCCCGCGGGTGACGCTCCAACGCAACATCCGTCAGCCGCTCGAGACCGTGGGGTACCAAGACCGCATGGATGTCGTCGCGCGTCTTCGTGGCGGTGGGATCTCGGCCCAGGCCGGTGCGCTACGCCACGGGATTTCCCGCGCGCTGCTGGAAGCCGACCCCAACCTGCGCGGTGAGCTCAAGCGACGTGGGTTCCTCACGCGAGACTCGCGCGCCAAGGAGCGCAAGAAGGCAGGCCTGAAGAAGGCCCGCAAGCGCCCGCAGTTCTCCAAGCGCTAAGGACCGCCTATGGCCAAGCTGTTCGGGACCGACGGCGTCCGTGGTGTCGCGGGCGAGTTGCTGACCGCGGAGCTGGCTCTGGCGCTTGGCAAGGCCGCCACCCAGCACGCCGGCGCCGAGCGCCCGCGTGTGCTAATCGTGCGCGACACGCGGGAGTCTGGAGAGATGCTGCAGGCGGCGCTCGCGGCGGGCGTTAGTGCCGCCGGGGGAGAAGCGTTGCTCGGGGGCGTGCTCCCCACACCCGCGGCCCCACTGCTGCTCAAGCGCTACAGCTTCGACCTGGCGGTGGTGCTGTCAGCGTCCCACAACCCCTATCAGGACAACGGGGTGAAGTTCTTCGGCGCTGATGGCTTCAAGCTCGGGGACGATGCTGAGCTTGCGATCGAAGCAGAGGTCGGGGGGAACGGTAACGATGCCAACTCCCTCCAGAGTGCGCCGCCGGCGGGCGATCCCGCCAGGCATCCCGCGATCGGTCATGTGCGCGAGCTGCGCGCAACTCACGAGGACTATTTGCGCGAGCTGGAAGTGCGCTTCGCGAATCTGCACCTGGACGGGCTCGACCTGCTCGTGGACTGCGCCAATGGCGCCACCTACAAGGTCGCCCCGGAGATGTTCAGGCGGTTGGGTGCGAACGTGACGGTCATCGCCGCAAGCCCAGACGGGCGCAACATCAACGCTGGCTGCGGCTCTACCCACATCGCAAGCCTTGGCGAGCGGGTCCGCGCTGGTGGACACATGCTCGGGTTTGCTTTCGACGGTGACGGTGACCGTGTACTGGCGGTGGACCGTGAGGGTGTGGTGGGGGACGGCGACGAGCTGATCGCGCTGGTGGCTCTGCACCTGCGCGACTGCGGCCGTCTCACTGGCGAGGGGGTTGTCGTGACCGTGATGACCAACTACGGCTTCCACGCCGCAATGGGAGAGGCGGGCATCGAGGTGGCCTGTACGAATGTCGGTGACCGCTACGTACTGGAGGAGCTGCGCCGCAAGGGCTGGGCGCTCGGGGGGGAGCAGTCGGGTCACATCATCGATATGGGCTTCAACAGCACCGGCGACGGTCTGGCGAGCGCGCTGCTTACGTTGGAGGCACTCGCGGGACGTGACCTCGCGGAGCGTGACGCGATGGCAAAGCTCCCGCAACGGCTTGTCAACGTGCCAGTGCGGGACAGGGGAGCGCTTGCCGGAGCCGGCAGCGTGACCGAGGCGGTTGAGAGCGAGGATCGCGCTCTCTCCGGTCGCGGTCGTGTGCTTGTTCGTCCGAGTGGCACCGAGCCACTCGTTCGGGTGATGGTGGAGGCCCCTACCGAGGAGGAGGCGGACGCCACCTGTGAGCGCTTGGTAGCGCTCGTGCAGCGGGAGCTGGGGTGATGCACCGCTGATATCGTCGTCGCGGTGTGCGGCATCGTCGGCTACGTAGGAAAGCGCCCCGCCCGCGAGCTATTGCTCGCCGGGCTGAAGAAGCTCGAGTACCGGGGCTATGACAGCGCCGGGATCTCGCTGATCTCAGGCGACCACATCGAGGC
>JBOGYB010000282.1:0-3414 GCA_050696555.1 Solirubrobacteraceae bacterium
CTGGATCCCAGCGTCCGCGTGTGATCGCGATGACGTGCAGCGCGCGGTTGATGCGGCGGTTGCCGCCGCGGTGCAGGCGGTGGCGGTCTGTCCTTCCGGAGGACACCGGGATCGGGGCGACACCGGCCATACGGGCGAAGTGCGAGTCAGTGGGGAATCGTTTGGCGCCGGCGGTCTGGCCGATCAGGATCGCGGCGGTGATCGTGCTGCACCCGGTCTCGGCGAGCAGGTCGGGGCGGTGCGCGGCGACGAGGGTGTGCAGCTCCCGCTTGAGGCGTGTCCCCTCGCGCGAGAGCTCGCGGATACGCCGGACGCTCTCCTTGGCGATCCTGACCCTCGCGGAGGGCTCCATACCGCGTAGACGCCTGGCGACCTTTTCGAGCTGCCCTGGGTAGTCCATCTTGCGTGGAGGGATGCTGGCCTCCAGTGCGGGGTCGAGGATCACGAGGTGCCAGCGCAGCTGGTTGGTGAGGCGTGTGATCTCGTGGACGTGCCCTTCGCGGTGGTCGCACAGCAGTCGGATCTCCATCGCGGCCTCGTCGAGGAACGCGCCGGGGAACCTGTCGATGCCCTCTCTGAGAACTGCCCGAGCGACTGAGCGCGCGTCGATCTGGTCGGACTTCCCAGCCTCGCGCTCCCCACGACGTGAGACGCCCATCAGCTTCGGCGGGACCCTGATGACGCGCTCGCCGGAGGTCACGAGCGCACGCTCGAGATGGTGGGATACGTGCCGACAGTCCTCCAGTGCCCACACCACATCCGCGTCGAATTCACGCGCCCATTGCAGCGCCTGGCGGTGCCCGTTGTCATCCGCGGTGATTTCGCGCTCGCCTAGAACTTGGCCGGTTCCAGCGTCGACGGCGGCGAGTGCGTGGGTGCTCTTGTGCGTGTCCGCTCCGATCACGATCATCTGCTTGGTCCCTTCGTTGGAGGTGATGAATAGACCTCCGGCGGACAGGTCTGAGTTGGGGCGGTTGCCACGCTCCTATTAGGTCACGCCGGTGATCCCGGACGGCGGTGGGCGACACAACGGCTCACGGTCAGGCACATTCGCCGACAAACAGACTAAGAGTCAGCCCACCGTCGGCCCGGACCTAACCCGGCCGATCGGACGCCAACACCAACAGCCCAGAAATCACGGTCTCAGCAAGCTGAGACGACACGAAATCTGAGCGCCGGTGCACGACGCCACCATCCGGCGTCTGCACCTTCGCACTCAAGTACAGACTAGATGCACTGTGAGTGTGTGCACAGCAATTGCTGTGTCGTGAAGGTGCGTTCGGCGACTGCGTTGTAGTCGACGTTGCCTCGTGTGGGGGAACGTCGGGTCTGGTGTTCAGGCTGGCCCCGGTGGCGATGGACGTGACCCACAGATGCACTGGCCCTGCGCTTGGCGTGGGTGCTTTTGGCCTGATCTGTCCGTCTGTTGCTGCCGGTCCCGGCCTGGCCTCCGCTTGTGGCCTGATCAGAAGCCTGTCCGCCCCGATGTGTGGGGCGTGACTCATCACAGTCTTGCCCTTTGCGGTTCCGATGCCCAGGCCGAGCACCGACAGACAAACCCCCAGAAGAGGAGGTCGTATTCCATGCTGGCAGACCAGGCCGACTATGTGCTCGGCATCGACACGCATCGCGACTCTCATAGCGCAGCGATCCTCGCCGCGGACACGGCGATCGTGCAGGGACAGATCACCGTCGCCGCGAACGAGCGCGGCTATCGACGGCTGTTGCGTTTCGCGCGTGAGAGTGCCCCAGGCCGCAGAGCCTGGGCAGTCGAGGGAACGGGCAGCTATGGCGCGGGATTGACGGTGTTCCTTCAGCGGGAGGGCGAGCTGGTGCTAGAGGTCGATCGTCCTCGTCGCCCGGCGCGGCGTGACCGTGCCAAGTCTGATGAGCTGGACGCGATCCGTGCAGCTCGCGAAGCGCTCACACGCGAGCATCTCGCGCGGCCCCGCCAGCGCGGCGAGCGCGAGGCACTGCGTGTCCTGTTGGCCACGCGCGACAGCGCGGTGCGCTCCAAGCGAGCGGCGATCACGCTAATGAAGGGGCTGCTCGTCTCAGCAGCGCCAGCCCTGCGCGAAGGGCTGCGCTCTCTGCCCACAAACGAGCAGCTCACGCGCTGTGCACGTCTGCGTATCAGCCCAACACAAGACAGCGAACTGCGCGCGACGACGATCGCGATCCGCGCGAGCGCCCGACGAGCGCTCGCGCTCGCAGAGGAAGCACAGGAACTCGAAGCAGAGATCAAGTCGATCGTCGCTCGCCTGGCGCCCCGCCTGCTCGCGGAGATGGGCGTCGGCGCGATCGTCGCAGCACAGATCCTCTGCGCCTACTCCCACCAAGGACGTATCCGCTCCGAGGCCGCCTTCGCCTCACTCGCCGGCGTCGCTCCGATCCCGGCGTCCTCAGGACAAACCGTGCGTCACCGCCTGAACCGCTCAGGCGACCGACAGCTCAACCGGGCGCTACACACAATTGTGCTCTGCCGCATGCGCGACGACGCTCGCACACGCGCCTACACCACCCGCAGACAAGCCGAAGGACGCAGCACCCGAGAGATCAAGCGATGCCTCAAGCGCTACACCGCAAGACACCTCTACCGACTACTCCAAGCCTCACCGCCAAATCTCGCAAATAGCGAAACTTGACAAACATAGAAGCATCAATGTGTATCGACGCGGCTGTGATCTTCGGCGAGGGGACTTTTGATGAGCAACGGTGTTGAGGTTGGGACGATCAAGACCAAGATCCCTGCACGATTGGATCGGTTGCCGTGGTCGCGTTTTCACTGGATGGTGATCGTTGGCCTTGGGACCGCGTGGATTCTCGATGGGCTCGAGGTTAACGTCGTCGGCTCGATCTCCAGCCGCATCTCCGAACATGGTGCGGGCACCGGCCTGAGGCGCAGGCGACGTTTAGGGCTGGCCACATCGCTATACATCGCGGGGGCGTGTGTAGGTGCACTCGTGTTCGGGCAGCTCACCGACCGTTTTGCGTAAGCGTCTGTTCATGTCGACCCTCGGCATCTACCTGACCGGGACCGTATTGACGGCATTGACGTTCTCGCCGGGCTGGTTCTTCGCCTGCCGGTTCCTGACAGGAATGGGCATCGGCGGGGAGTACAGCGCGATCAACTCGGCGATCGACGAGCTGATCCCAGCGCATCAGCGTGGCCGGGTGGATGTGTCGATCAACGGCAGTTACTGGCTCGGCGGTATCGGCGGGTCGCTGCTGGCAGTGTTCCTGTTGAACACCGCAATCTTCCCGGTGAACCTGGGCTGGCGTCTATCGTTCGTGCTCGGTGCGGTGATCGGGTTGGCGGTGCTGTTGGTGCGCCGTAACGTGCCGGAGAGCCCCCGCTGGCTAGGTGTAAGACCCGAGCAGGTTGTTCATGCGGGTGATGGGTGTGTCTCGCCC
>JBOGYB010000283.1:0-3398 GCA_050696555.1 Solirubrobacteraceae bacterium
GCCCGAGCCCACGCTCGCGCGCATCGCCAATATCCAGCATCTTGCCACCCCCATCCGCGCGCAGCTCGCCGCGCCGATGGAGGCGATCGAACTGGCCGGCCTCATGCACCCCACGCCGGCGGTGGGCGGCGAGCCCTCGGGTCCTGCGCTGCGCTTGATACCGGCGCTCGAGGGCCTCGACCGTGGCTGGTACACCGGACCTGTGGGCTGGACCGACGCCGCCGGAGACGGCGAGTTTTGCGTGGCGTTGCGTTGTGCGCTGCTGCGCGGCAACGTCGCCCGCTGTTATGCGGGCAACGGCATCGTGCGCGATTCGGTGCCCGCCACCGAGCTGGGGGAGACGGAGATCAAGCTGGCGGCGTTGCTGCCCTTGCTCAGTTCCTGATCGCGCCCGCGGTCGCTTCCCACACCCGTCGGTGCAGCTCGACGTTCGACGGTCGCTCCGTACGTACTTCGATCATCGATGAGTGCTGATCGGAAAGCGCGTGCTCCAATGCGGCGCGGAAGCTCGCCACGTCGGCAACTGTCTCGTGCTCCAGTCCGTAGAGAGCCGCTGCCTGGGCGAAGTCAAGACTGGTGGGTGTCGAGATGTGGCGCGTGTACGTGTCCTGCTCACTTGGTCCACTGCCGTCGGCGAAGACCGACTCCCTTGTGCGTGCGGTCGGCGAGTCGGCGACTGGCAGGAAATCGAAGATCCCCCCGCCGTCGTTGTTGAGCAAAACGATCGTCAGCTTGTGGCCGAGGCGCTTGACGGCGAGCAAGCCACCGAGATCGTGCGCAAGAGCCACATCCCCGATCAGTAGCACCACGGGACCCTCGTTCGCGGCGGCCGCGCCAAAGGCGCTCGACACGGTCCCGTCGATCCCATTCGCGCCGCGGTTACACAGCACACGTGGCGGATCGGGCCGCACGGGCCAGAACGTCTCGATGTCACGCACCGGCATCGAGGAGGCCACGAACAGGGTCGCTTGCTCGGGCAACAACACACCCAACTCAGCTGCCACAGCCAGCTCGCTCAACCCGCTTGCCGCGATCACACCGAGGATCGCCTCGGCGGCGCGCTCGTCGGCGCTGCGCCAGCTCGCTAGCCAGTCGTGGTGGATGTCGTCCGCCGACTTCGTGGACGGGTCGGCGAGGGCGGACTCGGGATGCTCGGCGGAGGCCTCGAGCGCCGGTTCCACGTGTCCTGAGGTCGCACCGAGCATCGAGCTGAGCGCTTGCAGAGTGGCGGCCGGCTCGGCCGCGATCGACTCGCACACGACGCTCGCCGGATCCTGCCAGGCGCCCTCCGGGTCGAGCGCGACCTGACGTGTACCCTCGAGGCTGGCGAGCCACGAACGCAGCGGCTTCGACACGGGCAGATCGCCGACCCGGATCACGACCTCGGGAGTATGTTCGCGTGCGAACGTTGGCTCCCGAAGCAGGGCGTCGTAGTGGGCGATAGCGACGTCCCCGCGCCGTGCACCCGACATGGGGTCGGCCAGCAGCGGCCAGCCCGTGGCGGTGCAGAAGGCGGCCACCACTTCGCCGAGCGGCGTGTCGCGCTCGTGGCGGCCCGCCACGAGGACACCCCGTCGAGATGCGCCGATGAGCTCGCGCAGCGCTCGCGCGGCCAGGTTCGGGTCAGAGGCTCGTGGCGGACGGCTCACATAGGGAGCCCCGTTAGGGCGACTCTGCTCAGTCCTCGTGGGCAGCTCGTCGCACACAAGCGGCTCGCGCAAGGGGAAGTTCAGGTGCACCACGCCAGGTCTGCCTTCGAGCGCCGTCCAGAAAGCGCGACACGCAAGCGTTCTGATCCAGCGGATTCGCTCAGGGCCTGCCTCATGTGTGCCCACCTCGAAGAACCACTTCGCGAAGCCCCCGAAGATCTCGAGCTGGTCGATCGTCTGCCCGGCGCCCACCTCGCGCAACTCCGGCGGGCGGTCGGCGCTCAGCACGATCAACGGCACGCGTGCCTCGCGCGCCTCCACCACAGCCGGCAGGAGATTTGCCACCGCCGTGCCCGACGTGCACGTCACCGCCACGGGCCGGTAGGACGCCTTCGCGAGCCCCACCGCGAAGAACCCGGCGCAGCGCTCGTCGACGTGCGAATGGCAGCGCAAGCGCTCATCGCCCGCGAGGCTCAGCACAAGCGGCGTCGAGCGCGACCCGGGCGAAGTGCAAGCATCACGCAACCCGCAGCGCGCCAGCTCGTCCACGAAGGCGCCGAGCAGTCGGTAGGTGTCGTCGGCTGGGGACATGGTCATGTCGGGGTGCAGCGTGGCTAACGCTATCTCGCTTCCCTCGGGACCGTCCCACATGTGGGCTCCCCGTCGGTATAGAGGGTGTGGACACCTACGAAACGACTACCCAAGACGGTCGAGCCGTCGTATTCGACGCAGGGTCGCACTTGCACGTCGCGCTTGTTCGGCCGTGGTTGCTCGATCATGTCGAAACAATCCTCGCTACCGTGTCGCTTCCAGACTTCCATGTCGACGATCCTATTCCCGGACGAGAGCGCTTCTATCGCCGCCACATCTGGCCGAAGCGGTGGTTGCGAGTTGTCGTAGACTTCAACGATCACCCTGCATGGGTTGTCACCGCCACCGTCCGGCGCAACGATCCGAGGGAGTGACTATGAAGATCAACATCTCCGGCATCGAGTTCGATCACTGCCACTACGACGATCGTGGCGATGTTCTCTACCTGAGTGTGGGTCAGCCGCGCGAGCCTGCAACGGGGTTTGAGACCACAGAGGGACATAGCCTCGAATACGATGAGAACGGCAACGTGATCGGCATTGTTTTGCTGAACGTACGCTGGACGCTCGAGCGTAAGGGGGAGTTGAGCTTGACTTGGCCGCCGGAGCATCTGGCTGCAGGTGATCTGGCGCCGGCTTTGGCCGCTTGAGCGTCTCCCTCGAGAACCTCGTCCTACTCCACGGTTTCGGAGGCACGCACCGTGCCTGGGACCGGGTCACGGGATGTCTGTCGGCCGAGCGGTATCGCCCACTAGCGCTTGACCTCCCCGGGCACGGCGACCAGGTCGACGCGCCGCGGCCGATCGACTTCGAGGGGTGTGCGGCGAGCGTGCTGGAGCGCAGTCCTGAGCGGTTCGTGCTGGTGGGGTATTCGATGGGTGGGCGCGTCGCGTTGCACGTCGCGCTTGCCGCGCCCGAGCGGGTGAGTGGGCTTGTGCTCATATCGGCGACGGCTGGAATCGAGGACGACGCCGAGCGTGCTGAGCGAAGCGAGCGTGACCGGCGGCTGGCGGACGAGATCGAAGAGGGGACGATCGAGCGGTTTGTGGATCGTTGGCGCTCGCAGGCGATGTTCGCCGACGACCCCCCCGAGGTCGATGTGCTCGCCCGTGCCGACCAGTTGCGCAACCGGCCCAACGGGATCGCCGCGGCGCTGCGC
>JBOGYB010000284.1:0-3395 GCA_050696555.1 Solirubrobacteraceae bacterium
GAGGTGTTCTACGCCAAGAGCATCGGTGGCAACGTCGGTCACGCTGTGGGCGTATATCTGTGGGCGTGGGCCATCTTCACCGCCTACATGACGGTCGCGGCGATGCGGGTCTCCGGGGCGGTGCTGCTCGTGTTCGTGCTGCTCACCGCCACGTTCATCCTGCTTGCCATCGGCGCCACCGGACCGCACGTCACAGTCACCCACTGGGGCGGCTACATCGGGCTGGCTACCGCCGCCGCCGCTTGGTACGCGTCGTTCGCGGTTGTCACCAACTCCACGTTCGGCCGCACCGTCCTGCCGGTCGTCCCCCTCGGCGAGCGTTAGGAGGTTCCATCGACAGGTAAAGTCAAAGCGATCGACCAACACGGGAGGCTCGGGCAAAATGTCAACCAACACAGACGCACTCGACCACGATCTGGCTCGGATGCTCGAGCTGGAACGCTTCGAGCCTCCCTCACAGTTCCGTGAGCACGCGCTGCTGAACGACCCCACCGTCTACGATCGTGCGGCAGCCGATCCACAGGCTTGGTGGGTAGAGCAGGCCTCCCAGCTTCACTGGTTCACTCCGTGGGAGCGGGTGCTCGACGACTCCAATCCCCCCTTCTACAAGTGGTTCGTGGGAGGGGAGACCAACGCCTCCTACAACTGCCTCGACCGTCACGTCGAGGCCGGCCGTGGCGATCGCGTCGCGCTTCACTGGTGTGGGGAGGATGGAGAGCGCCGCGACATCACCTATTCGGAGCTGCTCACCGAGGTCAAGCGCTTCGCCTCCGCTTTGAAGGACCAGGGAGTCGGCAAGGGCGACGTGGTGGGCATCTACCTCCCGATGATCCCCGAGGTGGTCGTCGCGATGCTTGCCTGCGCCCGCATCGGCGCCCCCCACAACGTCGTCTTCGGCGGCTTCTCCGCCGAGGCCGTCCGCGAGCGCATGGAGTTCTCTGAGGCGAAGGCCCTCATCACCGTCGACGGCGCCGCCCGCAAGGGCAAGACCGCCCCCGTGAAGGACCGCGTGGATGAGGTGATGGGCGATCTGGCGAGCTTGGAGACGATCGTGGTCGTGCGCTCCAAGGGCACCCCTTGTGAGATGAAGGAGGGTCGTGACGTCTACTACGACGAGATCCTCGCCTCGGCTGACGCGGAGTGCGCGGCAGAGCCGCTTGACGCCGAGCACCCCCTCTACATCCTCTACACCTCCGGCTCCACCGCCAAGCCCAAGGGCATCCTCCACACCACCGGGGGATACCTCACCGGTGTCACCGCCACCCACCGCTACGTGTTCGATCTGAAAGCGGAGTCCGACGTCTACTGGTGCGCCGCCGACGTCGGGTGGGTCACCGGCCACTCCTACATCGTCTACGCCCCCCTCGCAAACGGCGCCACCTCGGTGATGTGGGAGGGCGCCCCCGACTACCCCCACAAGGGCATCTGGTGGGAGCTCATCGAGCGCTACAAGGTGTCCATCTTCTATTGCGCCCCCACGGCTATACGCGCGTGCATCAAGTGGGGGCCCGAGCACCCCGAAAAACACGACCTCTCTTCTCTGCGCCTGCTCGGCACCGTCGGCGAGCCCATCAACCCCAAGGCGTGGCTCTGGTACCACAAGGTCATCGGCGGGGAACGGTGTCCCATAGTCGACACCTGGTGGCAAACCGAGACCGGCGCCATCATGATCACCCCCCTCCCCGGCATCACCGCAACCAAGCCCGGCTCCGCCACGCAACCGTTCCCGGGGGTGGAGGCGCAGGTGCTCTCCGAGTCAACCGGCGAGCCCATCACCGAAGGGCAGGGGCTGCTCGTGCTCACCAAACCTTGGCCCTCGATGCTCCGCACGCTCTACAAGGAGCCCGACCGCTTCATCTCCACCTACTTCGAGCGCTTCGGCAAGGAGACCTATCTGGTGGGCGACGCCGCCCGCGTCGATTCCGACGGCTATATCTGGGTGATAGGTCGCATCGACGACGTAGTCAACGTCTCCGGTCACCGCCTCTCAACCGCCGAGGTGGAGTCCGCGATCGTCGCTCACCCCGATGTCGCCGAGGCCGCGGTCATCGGCGAGCACGACGAGCAAACCGGGCAAGCCATCGTCGCCTTCGTCACGCTCCAGGGGGACCTCGACGGCGACGAGGCCACCGTGGAGAGCGTTCGCGACACCGTTGCTGAGCGCATCGGCAAGTTCGCCCGCCCCAAGCGCATCATCTGGGCCGACGATCTCCCCAAGACCCGCTCGGGCAAGATCATGCGCCGCCTCCTCCGTGACATCGCCGAGGGTCGCGCGCTCGGTGATGTCACCACGCTGCGCGACCCCACGGTGATGGGGCAGCTCGAAGGGCGTGTGAAGGAGCTGCAGGCCGCCGAAGAGTAACCGCGCCCTCGCCCCATCCGGCGGGTGTGCCGGACTATTTGGCCAGCGCCGCGAGGTCCGCGCTTAGCTGCCCAACGTCGAAGCCCTCCAGGTTCTTGCCTTCCTTGAGGTCTTCTTCGGATATGTAGGTCCACGCCTCGTCGCAGTACCTTTCGAAGAACGCCACCGTCATCTGCTGCAGCGCCCCCCACGTGACCACGTCGATGTTCTCTTTCTTGCCCACGCAACATACGTAGTGCCCACCCTCGGGTTCCGGCGCGTTGGGTATCACGTCCCAGGGTTCCCCTTTATTGAACTGCCCCATCGCGAACTCCGGGAATTCGATCCCAATTCCCACAACCTGGAAGAGATACAGCGCTTGGAAGATGTGCGTGAGGTTCTTCGGCTCCAGTTTGATGAACGCCCCGATCTGGTGGTGCGTGCCGTTTGTGTCAACGATCCCCGTCTTGCTGCGGTAGTCCAGCACCGCGCGCACGTTCGACCCCTGGTCCGTGGGGTTGTGTCCGGGGGGTCCAGCGTGTGGGTCAAAGCCGGTCCCCGCCGAGTAGTCGCTGAGAACCCCCGCGGTGTCGAACGTGACGGGTTTGTCACCCTCCTTGCTGAGCAGCATCGTCTCGTGCGCCGGACCCGCCCACGCGCAATCCCCCCATTCGTCGTTCCCCAACATCCCCCACCCATTGGACGGGAACAGCGATTCATGACCGAACTGCGCCGGGGGAGTGGGCAGCTTCGACTCATCCACATACTTGGCGAACATCAGATCGCGCGGGTCCTTCGTCGCCGGTTGCTTGCCGAGCTTCAATCCGGGCATGTCGCTCACCTTCGCCTTTCAGTGGGTGGTTATCGCCGACCGTCAAGTCGTGTCGCCATCCGTCCCTCCGTCGCCGTTTGCGGGATAGCTCCCTGGCTACGATTCGGTAGGACGGAACTATTCGCCGGCACGCTACATGATTGTCTCAACCCCCGCAACGCCCCGAGGACACTTTCACAGTGGTTTCACAAACCCGGTGACCGTGTCTGATCGGCTCACACC
>JBOGYB010000285.1:0-3394 GCA_050696555.1 Solirubrobacteraceae bacterium
CTCATGAGCCACTCACAATCCAAGCGGCGAAGCTACTGCAGAGCTCAAGCTCCAACGTTTGGGTAACGCGCGCGGCGATCCTACGGGGGGCGGCCCTTGCAAGCAGCGATCTCTCGATCAACCCCTCCTAGGGAGTCTCCCCCTTAGCCGATCTCCTCGCGTAGCTTCCGCAACGCTCGATACACACGACCCTCCACGGTTGTGAGCTTCTCGCCGGTGAGCTTGGCGATCTCTGGCACTGTCAGCTCGGCCCCGAAGCGCAACGCGATCGCCTCGCGCTCCTCATCGCTCAAGCACTTCAAGCTCCTGCTCACAAGGTCCCTGTCGGCAAGCTCGTCGATCCCGCTGCTCGCTCCCTGGACTGGGGTAGCGGCCATCCGCTCTACCGCCCTACCCTCCGCGCCCTTCCGCCTGATGTGGTCGCGGAGGCAGTTGAGCGCGATCGTATACAACCAAGTCTTCTCGCTCGCCTTTCGAGGGTCGAAACGCCGTCGTGCTCGCAACACGCGCTCGAAGGTGTCCGCCAGCAGATCCTCAGCCAGCGCTCGATCGCCCGTGCGGTAGCTGAGAAACCCGTACAACGCCTGGGCGTGCTCTGTGTAGAGCCGCTCGAACGCATCGTCTTGCATCGTTCGCATCATCGCCGATATCGGCACCCGGCAACGACAAGAAAAATCCTGTCAGGAATCCGCGGACTCGCGCGTATAAGACCCATATGAGCCGCATATCAAAAGAACAAAGCTTCTCGGATGACCTTCAAGAGGTCGCCGACGTGCTGCAAGACCAGCGTCCAACGCTCGACCCGCTCGCTCTCGATCGAGTGAAGCTGCGGGCTATGAGCGGAGCACGCCGATCCAGCTACTCACGAGACAAGGGATTCTTCATGAGGTCACGCCTGACGACACTTCTTGCCACTGCATTCCTGGCCCTCGGCACGGGCGGCGCTGTTGCGCTCGCGTGCGGCGGCTTCAGCAGCGGATTCGGCGGAGGCAGCGCCGGTTGGCACCAGTACAAAGAATGCGACCACGGCAAAGACTGCCACGGCAAAGGCGGGGATAAAGGCGGCGATAAAGGCAAAGGCGGCGACGACAAAGGCGGCAAAGGCGGCCAGGGTGGCGGCGATAAAGGTCCCCAGGGCGGCAAAGGCGGCGACAAAGGCCCGCAGGGCGGTGGCGGCGATAAAGGTCCTCAGGGCGGCAAAGGTGGGGACAAAGGCGGCGACAAAGGCCCCCATGGCGGCAAAGGCCACCACTAGCTTGATCGCATAACAAGGTTCAAAGAGGGCTCGCGATTCGCGGGCCCTCTTGTCTTGATGGGTTCGAGCTGCCGGCTGGATGGCAAGCCGAGCCGGTGGCGTGGACGGCTGTAGGCATCTGCGGTTAGGGTGCAGCCGATGCGAACGATCAACGTCCTCGTTGTGTGTGCGCTGGTCTTGGCCGGTATCGCCGGGGCGGGGGTAGCGGCGTTTGGTCGGGGCGGAGAGGAATCTTTCCGCTACGAACAGTCGCGTGCACTCGCCACTACGCTTGCGACAGTGCTGAGCGCCAGGCGTGGCGAGGCGTTCGGTGCCGAGGCCCCCGAGCCTGTCGCTGCCGCCAAGCGTACGTCCCCCAAGCATGTGCGCTGTAGCCCAGGAGGAGGCGGAGTGCTGCGCAACCCCTGGTTGTGCACGATCCGTTATCGCTCAGGCACGAACGCGCACTACCGGGTTGTGGTGCGTCCGGACGGCTTCTACAAGGGAGTCGGCGCGGGGATCATCGAAGGCTGCTGCATAAAGACCCCTGCCAGCGATTGAGTCTCGCTCGGCCGGTCGTCCGCGATCCACGGTGGTTCAGCGGAGCCTGCAACCCTGGTATTTGAAAGAATGGATTTTTCCTGATAAGCGGACGAGGTTGTAAAGATTTCTTCGGAAAATCCATCATAAACCTTAGATTTATGTATCATTCGCCCCCAGCTGTGGCACTCATTGGCGACGCTGTCGAGGCCCGGCAAGGTCAACGGAAGAGGCACGAGGAACATAGCTGCATCCTTAGTACAGTTGCTTATCGACTCGGAGCGTCACGGAAGAGGACATACACGGAATGAGCACCCTGAGCAGCGATCACGGACGAGTTCATGCTGCGTCCGCTCTCACCGACCTAGGCTGGTTTAGGCGAGCGGCTGTGAAGCTCGCTCA
Source organism: Solirubrobacteraceae bacterium (assembly GCA_050696555.1). GTDB lineage: Bacteria > Actinomycetota > Thermoleophilia > Solirubrobacterales > Solirubrobacteraceae > Palsa-744. The sequence goes on from JBOGYB010000285.1 coordinate 2,177, forward strand.
TGGCTTCGCTGGGAGGGCCGCGGCTCATGCTGCCGGCGTGACTCGGCGGAGGACGGGCAGGCTCATCGGACGCATCGGGTTTCGCGAACGCCGCATCCCGGCGGCTGCGCTGGCCGAGGATCGCCGCCGGATCGCGGCGGACGTACACGATCTCATCATGCAGGACCTATCCATCGCGCTGGCCACGGCACGCTCGCTCGCCGATCATCCCGCATCTGCGGCGCAGGCGAGCCTCGTGGTAGCTGCCGGAGAGCGTGCCCTCGCAGGCGCCCGTGATGTACTTCAGGGTCTCGTCGAAAGGGATGATCCCAAGTCTGTCGCCGAGGCTGTCGAGGCGAGCGTACGGCAAGCGGCCAGAAGGGCGCCTGTGACGTTCGAGGCGATTGGCGTCGCTCACTCGGAGGATGCCGACCAACCGACTGTGCTTACGCTGGTTCATGTGGCCCGTGAGGCCGTGACCAACGCGATCAAGCACTCTGGCCCCAGCACCCCGGTAGAAGTTGTCTTCGAACGTGGCGAGGAATGGCGGTTGACGGTCCGCGATAGGGGTCGTGGTTTCGATCCCGACGTGGTATCGACCGGATTTGGTTTGGAAAGCATGCGGACGCAGGCACGTGGGATGGGAGGCCTGTTGCGAATACACAGCGCCCCTGGCGAGGGCAGCACCGTGGAGCTCACACTCCCATGAGTGCTGATGAACCCACGATCGTCATTGCCGACGACAATCAAGTTGTCCGTCTAGGCGTACGCATGGCGCTCATGCACGGCGGTTTCCGTGTAGTTGCCGAAGCGGCTGATTGCGAGAGTACTGTGAACGCAGTGCTGCGCGAGCGTCCCGACGTGTGCTTGCTTGACGTTCGTATGCCGGGTGGCGGCATCGAGGCTGCGCAACGAGTCTCAGAAGTGGCGCCGTCAACCTCTGTGGTGATGCTCACCGTCTCCACAGCCACCGAGGACGTGTTGGGTTCGTTGCGTGCCGGTGCGGTCGGCTACCTGCCAAAGGACACTAGTCCCGAGCGACTCCCGGCGGCGCTGTGCGGTGTGTTGAAGGGCGAGGCTGCTCTCCCACGTGCGCTGGTGGGGCGGGTGTTGCAGGAGTTCCGCTCTTTCACGGCCGGCGCTATCGGAGGACCTGTACGGGTGGGCACGGTGCAGCTCACGCGCAGGGAGTCGGAGATCCTCAGGATGCTGGGCTCGGGATTGAGCACGGTAGAGGTG
>JBOGYB010000286.1:0-3370 GCA_050696555.1 Solirubrobacteraceae bacterium
GTGCAAGAGACTTGGTGTGGCGCTGACAGCGTCGCTGTAGCGGCTTACACCCTGGGCAAGCGATTTGATCGACAGGGTCGCCGTAGCAGTCGCCCCAAGGCTGTCCGTGACCTGTAGGCCGACCGTGAAGGTGCCGACAGTCGCGAATGTCTTGTTGACGGTGGGTGTCGTTCCTGTATCTGTCTCATACGTCCCATTGCCGTCGAGATCCCACTTGTATTTGACGATCGTTCCGCCCAGAGAGCTCGAACCGACTGCACTGAGGGTGTCTGTTTGGCCGGCCCCGACCGGGTTCATCGCGGCCGAGAGCTTCGCGGTGGCCGTATTGGCGACGTTGACCGTGCGCTGGGTCGTTTCCTGCTGACCTTTGCTGTCGGTCACCTTCAAGATCACCTTGTAGGCGCCGGGCTGGGTAAACGCGTGCGTGAGCGTCTTAGTCGTGCCGGTATCGGTGGCGAATTTGCCGCTGTTGTCCAAATCCCACTTGTAGTCGGTGATCGTGCCGCCGGGGTCGGTGGACGCCGATGCGTCGAAGGCGACGTTCTGGCCGATGAGCACCGAGCTAGGGGTGGCTGTGAACGAAGGCCGCGGTGGTTGCGGGGTAGAGGCGTCGGGGATGATGTCTTCGGCAGGCGTACCGGGTTTGGCGCCCATTTCCGAGAGGATGTTGTAGGTCAGCTGGTCCACCGGTCGTTCTACGTCGAAGGCGTACGCCCACTCCATCGTGCCGCTCGCGAACACCAACGCGCCACTCGCGGCGCGGTACTCCACAGCGCTCACGTTGCTCGGCTCGCCCGCCGGGGGTGTGTTGGCACGTGCGCGGCCGGCGTCCTGAAGCCAGGAGTCTTCGGGGTTGCTCACGTTTGTGAGCGTCAACTGCTTGACCCCAGCCGGCTCCTGAGCGAGGTACCCGGGCTGCGTGGGGATCTGGTCCCACTCCCAACCGACTATGCCTTCGGGCAGCGTTGTCGTCGTGGTGGTGGAGATGCCCGCGTTGCGCCACGCTTTGTTGGAGGCGAATTCGCCGTTGGCATTGCCCGCGGGGATCGCCAGCTTGAAGCGTTCGGCGTCGTTGTCACCTACATACATCACGCCGAACAGCGAGTTCTCAGGTTCGTTCGGACCGATTCGCCCGCCCGGAGGTGCGTTTGGATCGCCGGCGGGGGCGCCTGGATCGCGTCGCGTGGTCGTGGCCAATTGGCGCAGCGGTTCGCCTTCGGGGCCGACCGAGGCGGGATCGTTGGGGGTGGCGCCCCCGTTACCGTTGCTTGCGCCCTGGATCGTCTTGTAGCAAACCAGTGTGCGGTGGTTGTTTTCGTAGCGGGTCTGCCAATACGCGGTGTTGGCACTCAAAGAGACGATGCTCACCCCGGCGTCGCGCGCGGCCTTGAAGTTGTTGAACTCGTCATGCGACCAGTACTCGCTGTGGCCGGAGACCAGGTCGACCTTGTGATTGAGGAGCGTGCCCCCGTTGGAGTCGAGGTTGACGTCGGAGGTGTAGGAGACGTCGTAGCCCTGTTGCTCAAGCCAGGCAACGGTGATCTCGTCGGGACCGAAGAAGTGGTTGTACTGCTGGTCGCCTTCGTGCTCGGGCCGATCAAAGGAGACGGCGACAGCGCGCCCGTCACCTGCGATCGTGTTGGCGCCGCCGCACGCGTCGTAATAGAGCGACTTGCAACCCCAGGTGTTATAGGCCTCGTAGTCTGCGGAGGGCAGCACGTAGAGCACGTCCGAGCTGCGAGCGTCGTTGCGCACGGGAAAGACCACGTAGTTCTCGATGCCTCCGTCGGCGACGTCGGTGATGACCGCCTCATAGATGCCCGAGATCGGCAGCTTGTTACCAGGGACGGTGTAGCTGACACTCCAGTTCGAGCAGCTCACTTCACCCGTAGTCGTGTTGGCGGGGTTGCACTGGAAGGAGTTGCTGACTTTTACGTTGGTCGCGCCGGCGCCCGGTATGAGACGTGCTCCCTGTCCACCGTAGTAGCCGATCCTGTAGATGTCGACGTTGACGTTCGTACCAGGGAACGACGGCAGATCGGTGCCGATCTTGATCGGCACGCTTTCGCCGAGGTTGTAGCTCGTCTGGGTCGTGAAAGCGCCGAGGTCTTCGCTGTAGTTTTCGATTGCCGATTGGTTCTGAATCGTGCCTTCGCCCATGCAGTTGTTCTCGTTGACGATCGGGTTGGCGTTGGGGCAGGACACTTCGGCCGCGGACGCGCCCGCCGGGCGTCCAAGGGCGATCAGGGCGAAACTGGCAAGGAGCACGACGAGCAGGCCGGCGACGACTCGCGCCGCCTTGGGGTTGGGAATGGCGCTTTGTGTAGTCATCTGATGAGGCAACGCACGGGAGGTGCGACTACTTTTACGAGTTCGCGGAGAACGCTCGCGTAGGGCGAGGATCATCGCGCCCACGAAGAACAGCAAGTAGGGCACGTGCGGGAAGGAAAGGACGTCGAAAAGCCCGCTGGATATGACGATTACGCCCACGGCTCCCATGCAGGAGAGCGCGAGTGAGGCGCGTCGTGGGTCCGGTCCGCGAATCGTGCGATGCGCGGCGGACATCATCGTCGCAAAGATGCCCAGATAGGAGAGCAGTCCGAGCAGCCCGGTGGTGACGAGCAAGCCCAGGTACTCGTTATCGAGGATGCGGTACTTGTGGGGGTCATAGCTTTCGTAGCCCCGTCCGAGCAGCAGGTGGCTAAGTAGGTCTGGGCGCACCGCGTCATAGCGCGCGGTCCTGTCGGTAGTGGAAAGGACGTTGTTGAAGTGCCCGGGCTCCAGCTGTGTGAGCACGGATCCGAGCGCTCCCGGCGAGGTAAAGTGCACGAGTACCCCAAGGATCACCGCGAGGCTCAGCAGTGAGCGGACGATCGTGCGCGGTCGGTAGGCGATCAGCAGCAGGATTGCCCCCACGGGGGCGACGATGCTGGTCTTGCGCGACGTCGCAAGACCGCCGGCAAGCAACAGCCCGATCGCTATGGAGTAGAGCACGCGTCGACGACGCGTGGCGGCGTCGACCGAGCCCATCACCGCAAAGGGCAACACCATCGCCAACAGAGCTGCCAACTCCAAGGGTTGGCCGGCTGGTCCGTAGACGGTTAGTCGCCCGATCGAGTCCGGTGCATCCAGATCACTCGGAACCGCGATCGGGAACACTTTGCCCCACAGTGAGTAGAAGACGTTGTAGTGCATGCGGTACTCGACTACCGTGGCGAGCGCGACGATCACGCCCAGCACGACCATCAGGGCGCCATAGCGTGGAACCTCCTTCGGGCGGATCACCGAAGCTACGACGAAGAAGAAGAGGATGTAGGAGAACAGCAGCGCGAGCTTCTTGAGAACAAGCGAGATCTCGTCCATGCTGCTC
>JBOGYB010000287.1:0-3367 GCA_050696555.1 Solirubrobacteraceae bacterium
GCCTAGCCGGTACGCGGCTCCTTGCTCACCGATGACTGCGGCGAGGCGCTGTCCGAGCCTGGCGAGCAGGCTGTCACCCGCTGGGTGGCCGAAGGTGTCGTTGTAGGCCTTGAACCCGTCGAGGTCGAGCAGCACGAGCAGTACCGACTTTTTCGAGGCGGCGATCCGCTCTAGGTCGGCCATCAGCTTGCGCCGGTTCCCAAGGCCGGTGAGGCTGTCTGTCAACGAGATGATCTCTATCTGTTCGTGGGCCTCGCGCATCTCCCCGCGCACGTTCTCGTTGAGGCGCCATGTGACCAGGCCGGCGGCACCCGCCGCGCCAACGAACGCCGCGTGGATCCCCGCCCATATCCACGGGTGTTCCCATTCTTCGCGCCGGTCGAAGACGCTCTTGGGTTCGAGGGTGCCGATCACCCCGTGGTGCAGAAGCACGAAAACCAGCGCCAGCAGGAACGGCATCCAGTCCTCATAGAGGGTGAGGACGATGATGATCACGAAAAAGTAGAAGTGCATCACGACGATTCCGCCGGAGGCGTGCACCAGAAGCGCCACTGCGCTCAGCAATGCCAGCGAGCTCGTGGCCATTCGCAGCTGGCGTGACATGCGCTGACTGGCGGCGATCGCTGCCATCACCCCTAGCGCTAGGCCGCTCTCCAGGTCGTGCAACGCGCTCAATCGTCCTACTGCGAGCGCGAACGCGGGCACGGCGAGCACGTTGAACCACAGCAACGCCATGATCCCGGCATGACGCCGCTGCCACTCGGCGTCCGGCAAGGATCCTCCCTGGGGGAGCCATGCGCGGAGGCCAGTGAGCCTTAGCAAATACCGTCGCCACTGTTTCATTCCGACATACTGTGCGTGTGCGCTGCCGGTGTGCGCATAGGAAGACGCTCGCTCTGTCATTGGAGTCTCATCCGGCGTGAGCGCCCGTGCCGAACAGGGCGCTGATCAGGATCACGAAAAGGACGACCGAGGGCATCCAGTGCCGCGCGAGACGAGCGGTGTTCGAGTGCTCGGCGAGTAGCACGCTCAGCACGGCCAGAATTGTGGTCAGCTCGCCGATCGTCTCGAGGAGATCGGCTATGCCGATCTCCTCGGGCGTCCACGCCGTGGGGGCGAGGGGAACGCCTGCGGTCCGGGACACAACCCACAGCCCGACGATTCCCAGTTGCAGGAGGCACCCCAGGACCAGTACCCGCTGAGAAGAGGCGCCGCGCAAGATCAGCACGGCCCACCAAGTCTGCAAAGCGGCCAGGCAGGAGAAGGCGAGCGTGTAAAGGTGATACTCCTCCCAGTGGTCGACCGCAGCCCCGACGTGGATCAAGGCGCCGACAAATGCCAGGGCGGCGACCAGTATGAGAACGGTCTGCGGCTCGGTATAGGGCGCAATGGCGGCGTCCCCGTTCCGTGAGGGGTGGGCGGACCAATTGAGAATTGTGTCGGGAGCGCTCACCGCCAAATCATCGGCCGCTTACGCGCAACACCTTTAGCTTACGCGGCCCCGGATCGCATGGACGCCGACCGCGACTGGCATGGCTCCTATCGGGGAGCAGTTATCGGCTGGACTGGCCGGAATCATGTTGCGGGCGTGCTGCGTGGCCAAAGACTCCTTGCCGCTGTCGAAACCGGGCCACTTCAATACTCCTCGAGCGCTCAGCTGGCGGAAAGGCCCCGGCGGGCACTTTCGTGTACTTGACGGCGTCCTCGAATGTCATCCATGGTGAAGCCTCAGACAGGGCCGCTTGCGTTCTTGGTGCTGGTGCTGTTCGCCGGGGCGCTGCGCTCCTACCTGCGACGCACGGCGGCAGTCGAGGGGTTGGGCGCGCTCGTCCTTGCCGGTGCGGTCCTGATGGCGGCCGGCGCGCTCGCCGCGATCGGCATCGAATACGGCCTCGCGCACAACCTGCACGACTTCACGGGAAACAGCCAAGACGCTGAACTTCATCGGCACCGAACTGTTCCTGCCCGTGCTCGAGGGGACGTTCATATATTCCGTCAGGGCCGGCTTGGCGATCCTGCGCGGCGCGGCGTTGCCGAAGTGGCTGGGGTGGGCGGCGATCGTGATCGGGATAGCGGCCCTGATCCCGCCGGCGAGCTTCCCCGCGCTGCTCGCGTCGTTGATCTGGACGTTGATCGCGAGCGTCCTCATGTACCTGCGCAGCGGCGAGCCAGCTCCCGCAAGCGCCACGCCAACCGCTATTCCCGCATAGGTCGCGGCGTCAGCTAGTCAACGTACTCACTCGTTCGGGGGTTCTGCTTCCGAACGGGGGAGATGGCTCATGACTGGTCTGTTTGGAGTGGAGGCGATGACATAGCCGTCGCCGCACTCGGCGGCTACCCAAAGCGAGCGCTGCGAGCTCGCTTGCGAGCGAGTTCGCATCCGCTCGGTTTGATTCCGAGTCTCGCCCTCCCGCTGGACCGGCGTCCGGGGTTTGCCGACGAATGGTTACGCGAAAGTTCCGTTAAGAGCGATGGCTCCTTCGCTACGTCGGGTCATCGGGATCGAAACACGGGCTCGAATCCCGTTGGCGGTATCCCGGACCCGCCGCGTTTGATCGGGCAAGATTTTGCGCGGCCGGTCCGGGAGATGTATCCGGGCCTGGCCGCGTGTGATCCGCCCAAGATTGCGCGGCGGGCCCTGGTCGGTCTGCCCTTGGCGGCGGTAGGCGTCTCGTGTGGGGGGCCTTTTGGGAGTCCGTCCTATGCAGCAGCTGCTCGGTCACTCTTCGATCCAGACGACTGGTGATATCTACACGGATTGGGACATCGATCAGCTTGCCGCCACTATGGCTGATATTTCGGTTAGTTGAAATTTGGGACTAAGACACGGGAGAGTGATTCTCGACCGGGTTTCTGAGGCTTGCTGGTAGGTGTTTCAGTGTTTAGATGCGTGTGAAGCCCAGTTGCTCGGCGACGATCGCTTGTGTCTCGTCGCGGGAGGCGAAGCCGATCTCCTCGTCCTTCTCGACCAGGGTTGGCAGGGTTAGCTGAGCGACGGCGATGTGCCATGCGTCGAGTGCCCGTAGCCCATGTTCGCGAACGAGTTCGAGCGCGAGCTCCTCGGTGCGCTCCTGGGTGACGGTAAGCATCGTCACGGGTCCTTCAGGGGAGAGGTCTGCGTCGAGCAGGGTTAGAAGCTGCTCGATGTTGGCCCTGCCCGCCCGGGCAGCGCGTACGAGTGCGCCTGAGACCTCGATCCTGGTCCACGTGCTCGTGACGGTCGCGAGTTCCGGATCGGAGAGCAGCGCGAGCGCGGCCTCGTGTCCGTCCTCGTCGGCGAGGTAGGCGCGCGCCAGCACGGAGGAGTCGAGGTAGACGATCAAACGCGTTCGCGCTCGTCGGCCAGCAGTCGGTCAACGCGTTGACC
>JBOGYB010000288.1:0-3363 GCA_050696555.1 Solirubrobacteraceae bacterium
GTGCCCAGGTGTCACCGTCCGCCCCGGGGGCTCCCGCGGGTGCGGCCGCTGAGCCGGCTGCGGGGACGACCCCTCCGCAGGGGGAGGAGGGCGAGAAATCGGTGGCCCCCGGTCCCGCCGAGTCCAGTGGGAGGCTTTGGGTTCCGGGGCGCTGATTCTGTGGGGGGTGGGGTGTTGGTGTTGTTCTTTTTGGGGTGACTCGCGCGTGTGCGTGGAGAAAGGCCTACTCCGCGTGTGTGCGCGCGAAAAGGCCCCGGCGGTGGGCTGCACGGCTTTCCGCGGCTGCGCACGATAGACTGCGCCCGCCTTTACGCCGGGCATTCTCAAACCCGTGCGACAACTGTGCGCGCGAAACATCCTTCGCGCTCCACACCAACCAGACCGCGGAGGATTTCTGTTGAGCAGCTTTCTGACGAATCATGGGGTCGTCGTCGCCCTCGTATGCGCCGCCTGCGCCGTGATCTACGGCCTGGTCACTACGCGCTCCCTGCTGGCGCTTTCGCCTGGAAACGAGCGGATGCAGAGCATCTCCCGCGCCGTCCAGGAAGGTGCTCGTGCCTACCTGAATCGTCAGTACACCACTATCGCGGCCGTTGGCGTGGTGCTGTTCGTGGCGCTCATCTTCGTCCAGGACATCGCGGTCGCTTGTGGCTTTGCGATTGGTGGGATCCTCTCCGGGTCGGCCGGTTACATCGGCATGAACGTCTCGGTTCGCGCCAACGCCCGCGTCGCCGAGGCCGCCCGTGGCGGCATCTCTCCGGCGCTGCGAGTCGCTTTCCAGGGTGGCGCCATCACCGGCATGCTCGTCGCCGGTCTCGCGCTGCTTGGGCTCGCCGGTTACTACGGCCTGCTCACCGCGGTCTTCAACGACTCTCAGAAAACGGCGGTCGTCGCACTGATCGGCCTCGGTTTCGGTGGCTCCCTCATCTCCGTCTTCGCGCGACTTGGGGGGGGCATCTTCACGAAGGCCGCCGACGTGGGCGCCGACATCGTGGGGAAGATCGAGGCGGGCATCCCCGAGGACGACCCCCGCAACCCCGCCGTCATCGCCGACAACGTGGGCGACAACGTCGGCGACTGCGCCGGCATGGCCGCCGACCTGTTCGAGACCTACGCGGTCACCGCCGTCGCGGTGATGCTGCTCGGCGTGCTCACCTTCCACGAGGCCACCAAGGTCGTCATGTACCCGCTCATTCTCGGCGGGGTGGCGGTGATCGCTTCGATCATCGGCACGTTCGCGGTTCGCTCACGCTCGGGTAACGTCGAGCGGGCTCTCTACCAGGGCCTGGTGGTCTCTGGTGTGATCGCCGCCGCGGCGTTCGCCCCGGTCACCTACTGGCTCATGCGGGGGCTCACGTTCTCCCAGGTAGGCAACGTCGTCAACCCGCCCTCGTGGGGCAAGTTCTACCTGTGCGCGCTGATCGGCATCGGGGTCACCGCGCTGCTGTTCATCATCACCGACTACTACACCTCCACGCGCTTCTCCCCGGTGAAGAAGACCGCCAAGGCGTCCGTCACCGGCCACGCCACCAACATCATCCAGGGCTTCGGCTCGGGCCTTCAGGCCACAGCGCTCCCGGCGCTCGTGCTCGTGTTTGGCATCTTCGGCGCGTGGAAGCTCGCCGGGGGCGGCACCACCGGCATCTACGGGATCGGCGTGGCGGTCATGGGTCAGCTCTCGCTCACCGGCCTCATCGTTGCGCTTGACGCCTTCGGCCCCATCACCGACAACGCCGGTGGGATCGCCGAGATGGCGGAGCTCCCCGAGGAGGTCCGCAACGTCACCGACCCCCTCGACGCGGTCGGCAACACCACCAAGGCGGTCACCAAGGGTTATGCGATCGGCTCCGCCGTACTGGCCGCGGTCGTACTGTTCGCCGGTTTCCGTCAGGAACTCGCCGACTCGAGCCACAAGTCGATCGAATCGCTTAGCTTCGGCATCAACGAGCCCCAGGTCCTCATCGGCCTGTTGCTTGGGGGTTTGATGGTGTGTCTGTTCGCGTCCCTCTCGATGGAGGCCGTAGGACGCGCCGGAGGCGCCGTCGTCGAGGAGGTGCGCCGCCAGTTCCGCGAGCACCCCGGCATCATGGAGGGCACCGAAGAGCCCGACTACGCGAGCTGCGTGGACATCGTCACCCGCACCGCCCAACGCGAGATGATCCTGCCCTCGCTGCTCCCCATCGGGCTGCCGGTGATAGTGGGTCTCATCGACCAGAAGGCCCTCGGTGGACTGCTCATCGGTGTGATCGTGGTGGGCTTCTTCTTCGCCGTTCTCATGACCGCGGGTGGTGGAGCGTGGGACAACGCGAAGAAGCTCATCGAGGATGGGGCCTTCGGCGGCAAGGGCTCTGAGGCGCATGCCGCGTCGGTCACCGGCGACACCGTCGGGGATCCCTTCAAGGACACCGCCGGCCCTGCCATCAACCCGATGATCAAGGTCGCCAACATCGTCGCGATTCTGATCATCCCGCTCATCACCTGAGCCGCGTGATTCCTTGACGCGGACGGACCGTCGATGAGGTCCTGTCTAAGCTCATTGCAGAGATGAGATGAGCGGGAAACAACTACATAGCGTCGGCACGAAGGTGCTGTCGTTGACGATGATTGCGATCGGTATCGCCCTGGCCATCCAAGCGATTGGCGGCCAGGGTGTGCTTTCCGTGCGGCTGCTGCTGGGGCTTATGTTCGTAGCCGCCGGATCGCTACGCATCTATCTCATGGTGATACGGAGTCGCGGCACATGACACCACCTGAGCATCCTGGAGTGGGGTCGACCGAGAGCACCGCAAGCTCCGACGGCCACCACGCCCACCCTCGCGCCGCGGAGTTTGGCGAGAGCGCCCGCACCACGCTCCGCCACTCTCTCGGATCGCCAATCCTCTTCGCCGTCGTTTACACGTCGCTCGCGTCCGCCGTGTTCTTCTCGCTTGGGGTTGTCGCAGATCACGCGTTTGGACTTACCCCCGTCGTGTTCCTGATCGCGGCAGTCATGTTCGGGGTCACCGCCATGACCTACGTCGAGGGCGCCTCCCTGCACCCGGAGCCGGGCGGCTCAACGGTGTTCGCCCGCTACGCCTTCAACGAGCTCACGAGCTTCGTCGCAGGCTGGGCGATGCTGCTCGACTACGTCATCCTCATCGCCGTCACCTCATTTGCGGCCACCCAATACTTGGCCGTCTTCTGGGCACCGTTTGGTCACTCGGGTGAGGCTTTGCTGCTGTCCGTCGCCATCATCGCGTTTGTCGTGCTCACGAGCATCCGCGGCTTCAATTGGCGCCGCGAGTTTCGCATCGGTCTCGTCGTTGTCGGCGCCCTCCTGCTCGAGCTCGTCGCGATCGCAATCGGGCTCGGCCAGTTCTTCGA
>JBOGYB010000289.1:0-3352 GCA_050696555.1 Solirubrobacteraceae bacterium
GCGCTGGATACGGTGCTACCCCACCTCTCCCGTGAGCGCGCGATAGACCTGGCTGAGGAGTGCATCCAGCTGTATCAATGGGACCGCCTGGGCTCGTATAACTAGACTGAAGAGATGCTCGAGCCAACCGTTACCGTCGATGACGTCATGGACGCCCTGTCCAACGTGATCGACCCGGAGCTGGGGCTCGATTTCGTCGAGCTAGGTTTGATATACGGCGTAGAGGTGAGTGGGGGAGACGTGCAGGTCACCTTCACGCTCACCACCCCCGGTTGCCCGATAGGCCCTCAGGTCACTGAGCAGATCGAAGAGTTCGTGGGTGAACTCGATGGCGTCGCATCGGTCGAGTCGGAGATGGTGTTTACGCCCCCGTGGACGCCCGAGAAGATGTCGGAGGACGCAAAGTTCGCTTTGGGCTACTGATGCGCCGTTGGGCGGCCTGTCACGTGATTGCAGGCTCGTTGATCGTCTTCGTCCCCTCGGCCTGACGTTCGTGTGCGAGAGCCACGAGCGTGGCCAGCTCCTCGGCGATGCTGTCGCCGATCGACTCGATGTCGGGGAGGGCATCGAAGTCGCCGAGCAACCCGAAGTTCATCTCCCCCGCATAGGACATGATCGCAACGGCAAGAGCGTGGTTTTCGGGTAGGAACGCCACCGGGAAGACGCGCTCCATGCGACGTCCCAGCACATATAGCGGGAACTGCGGCCCGGGCACGTTAGTCACGATCAGATTGAACAGGCGGGTGGAGAAGTTAAGGCGCGAGGCCTGCGCGAGGATCGTCGGCGGCGCGAAGTTCTGAGCGCCCGCGATCACCTCTGCGCCAAGCGCTTGCTTTGACTCCTTTAGGCCATCCATCGCATGCCTGACGAAGCGCAACCGTTCCAGCGGGTCTTCGATATAGACCGGCAGCGGTCCTCTCATCACCACGATCCTGTTGCCCCCCTCGTGGCGCTCTCCCACGGTGCGTACCGACACCGGCACCAGCGCGCGTAGCTCCAATCCCTCGGTGCGTCGCCCACGGGATAACAGGAAGGAACGCAATGCGCCGGTTACGACCGCCAGCACGACATCGTTGACGGTGCCACCCAGTGTGTTCTTCACGAGCTTGAAGTCCTCGAGCTGTGCCGCCACACCCACGAAGCGCCGATGCGGACCGATCTCGACGTTCAGCGGGGTGGAGGGCGCCGGATTGAGGCCCGCCCACACGATCTCCCCGACTCCCTCCGCCGCCTCGCGAGCGCGATCCAGCGTGCGCTCAGGGTGGGTGAGCGCGCTCAACGCTCCCCCGACCATCTCCACACCCGCACGCACCGCCCCCCGCAGGCCGGCGGTCACGAGCTCGGTGGTGTCGGGCTCGGGGTTTGGTTTCCACGCTCGCCCGGAGTGCCGAAGTGGGGGTGGATCGGGTGAGAGGTCGAACAGCACGGTGGCGAGGTCGACGCCCGCGATCCCGTCGATCAGCGAGTGGTGGGTCTTCGATATCAGCGCGAACCGCTCGTGGGGGGACGAGTGTCCTTCATCTGCGGATGACCCGAGCCTGTCCATTTCGGGGTTGAGTCCCTCGATCAACCACATCTCCCATAGTGGTCTGGAGCGGTCGAGCGCCTGCGAGAAAATCCGCGCAGTGAGGTTGCGCAGTTGTTCCCAACTGCCTGGGGCGGGCAGGGCGGTATGGCGCACATGGAACTCGAGGTTGAAGCTGGGGTCGTCGATCCACACCGGTCGCCCGCTGTCGAGCGCTGTGTAGGCCAGCTTGTGGCGGTAGCGCGGAACCAGATGAAGGCGTCGGCGGATCTGTTCCAGGAACTCCTCCATCTTTGGGGGAGGGCCCTCGAGCAGCGTGAGACCGCCGACGTGCATGTGCGAGCTCTCTCCCTCCTGGTGCAGGAAGGAGGCATCCACCGCTGTGAGTCTGTCGAGGTGACGCTGTGGCATCAGCCAAGGGTACTCGCCACGCGTGCCAAGGTCGTGCCGGACATAACCGCTGGGCGAGTCTTGCCCCGGTGTCGCCTCTACAATGAAGGTGGTGCCAACTGACACAGCAACAGCGCCGAACACCGTCGAGAAGTTGCTGCTCGCCGCGCCGCGTGGATACTGCGCGGGTGTTGATCGCGCGGTGCAGACCGTGGAACGCGCGCTCGACCTGCACGGGCCGCCGGTGTATGTACGCAAACAGATAGTCCACAACAAGCATGTGGTCGAGCTGCTGGCCGCGCGTGGCGCTGTGTTCGTCGACGACGTCAACGAGATCCCGGAGGGTGCGCTAACGGTCTTCTCGGCCCACGGTGTCTCCCCGAAGGTGCGTGAGGATGCACAGGCACGCAGCCTCGACACGATCGACGCCACCTGTCCATTGGTCACCAAGGTGCACCGCGAGGCTGTCAACTTCGCACAGGAGGGCTACACGATCGTGCTCGTCGGCCACGAGGGCCACGAGGAGGTGCAGGGCACGATGGGGGAGGCCCCCGAGAGCATCGTGCTCGTGGAGAACGAGGGGGACGTGGATGAGCTCGTGGTCGAGGACCCCGAGCGGGTGGCGTATGTGACGCAAACCACGCTCTCGGTGGACGAGACGAGCGCGATCATCGCCCGCCTGCACGAGCGTTTCCCCAAGATCAAAGGGCCCCGTACCGACGACATCTGCTACGCCACAACCAACCGTCAGGCCGCCGTCAAGCAGATGGCGCGCCAGTGCGAGCTGATGCTGGTGATCGGCTCGCGCAACTCCTCCAACTCGGTTCGCCTCGTAGAGGTGGCGCGTGACTGTGGCACCGAGGCCTACCTCATCGATCACGCAGGAGAGGTGCGCGAGGAGTGGCTCGAGGGGAAGCGTGTCGTGGGTGTCAGCTCCGGCGCCTCCGCTCCCGACGACCTTGTCCAGGACCTGCTCGACTTCTTCCGCGCCCGCGGAGTGGAGGACATCTCCGAGTTCCACGTGGTGCGGGAGGACGTGAGGTTCATGCTGCCCAAGCCGATCCGCGAGGCGGTAGCGGCCGCATCGTGAGGGCTACCCCTCACGATCTCTTGTGACACGAACCCTGGTCATCTCAGATCTGCATCTCGGTGCGGGCTCGGGCGCCGATGTGTTGCGTCGTCCGGATGCGCGCACGGCTTTGATCGAGGCGCTGGCCGATATTGACCAGCTCGTCCTGCTCGGTGACGTCTTGGAGCTGCGCCACGGTCCGCGACGTGATGCGCTGGCGGCCGCGCGGCCGTTCTTCGAGGAGCTTGGGCGCTCTTTCGCGGATCGCGACGTTGTAGTGGTGGCGGGTAATCACGACCATGCGCTGACGGAGTCTTGGCTGCGGTCCCGCGACGAAAGCCCTGACCCTAAACCGCTCGGGTTGGAGC
>JBOGYB010000290.1:0-3349 GCA_050696555.1 Solirubrobacteraceae bacterium
TCACAGTCCTCTGTTCCTCGACTTCCTCGAAGGGAAAGCGGAATTCGATTGCACCGCATGGGGGATACCGAGTTACTCGCTGTTCGGGTGGCAGCGTCCCTGCTATCTCATGTCGGATGGGTATGTGGCGACCTACCGGGAGCTAGTCGAGACGACCGACTGGAGCAAGTACGGTCGGGGGAGGGACCCGCGCTGCGATAACTGCATGGCGCACTGCGGGTACGAGCCGACGGCGGTGCTGCAAACGACCCACTCGTTGCGCCAGTCGGTACGTGCGCTATTCGGATGAGATCGTCGCCCGCCACTCCACTGCACTTCTGAGCACAATGTCCTCGACCTCGCGTGTTGGCACCGAGTCGCCGATGGCCTCTGGTTACTCCGGTGTGCCGATGGGGTCTGCTTCGAGCCGGTTGTGGCGGATGTCTTGCCAGGTCATGCCCTCTCTCAAGAGTGCAGGGATGCCAAGTGCCAGTGCGGTGAACAACTCGACCGCCTGCAGGATGATGCCGTAGGCGAGAGCAGGGCCGGCGGCGATCCCATAGGCGGTAAGCACGACCAGGCAAGCGGCTTGGAAGACACCTACGTTGGATGGGGTGGCGGGGAGCACGGCTGTGACGTTTACGGCGAGTAGGATCGCGGCGGCCGTGACCGGGGTGGCCTGCGGGGTGAGCCCTAGCGCTAGCAGCACCATGTAGCACGAGCCCCATTGCAGCGCCCATGCGAGCATCTGCAGGCCCACGGCGAGCGCGCCCTTGCGCGGGGTTGCGAAGACCACGAGCCCGCGTCGCGCCAGCCGCAGTAGTCCCGCGAAGGCCATCGCGCCGGCGCGGATGCGCAGGTTCGGTGCGTGCTGGGCAAGGCGTAGCAGCGGGGGGCCGCCGAACACGAAGAGCGCGATGAAGGCGGGGACGGCGAGGACCGCTACCAGTGCGGAGGAGTGACCCTGCAGCAGGGGTACGCTCGTGAAGGTGACGGCGGCGAGGATGCCGAGGGCGCCGAGGTTGATGAGGGTCTGGGAGAGCACGGTGCCTGCCACCACCGGGAATGTGCGCGAGCTGGGACCGTCGAGGCGGCGGTTGAGCACCACGATGCGGGTGGGCTCGCCGACGCGTCCGGGGAAGACCGCAGAGGCCATCACACCGATCATCGTGGCTCTTGCTACCGCTGTCCATTTGAAATGGTCGGAAGGGAGCGCGGCGCGTAGCACGGCTTGCCAGGAGAAGGAGCGGGCAAACAGCGAGAGCATCATGAGGCCGAGTGCCAGGGCGATCCAACCGGGGCTCGCGGAGAACAGGGCGTGGCTGATGTGGTGGAGGTCGAGCCGGGTGGCCACGAGGACGAGTACCGCCGTCATCAGGATCGCCCCGACGACCAGCCCTACGCGCCTGGCGGGGAGGCGTCGATTGGGCGGGTTTGCCATGAGGAGGTTATGTATCAGAGGCGCAGGGCCCACCGCCTTCCAGAGCAATACTCTGGCGAAAGGCCCTGGCCTACCAAAGCTAAGCAGGCTTATGGTAGGAGGGTTTTTACGCAGGAATATGGGAGGGACACGGATCGTTCCAATTGCATGGATGTCGATAGGAGGTTGATCCAAATAGTTATCGTATACGTAGAAAAAACATTCGATTACCGCTGATTGAATGTTTCTTAAACTGTGGGGGTAGTATCAGGAAATGGATCGTAAGGGGTGCGGTTCCTGGGCGGTTATTTCAGGTTTAACGCTTGCCGATGTGCTCGGTGGGTGTCCTTCTGCTCGCCTCCCACGTGCCCGGTAAGCCGTGAGATTGGGGAGACAAGTCATGACAGAGGACCAAGACATCGCGATCGCGCTCTCGCCGGCGCAGGTCGAGCAAGTGATTCGCTCTGCGGGGCAAACGAAAAACGGTACGGTGTCGAGCCTACTGATCGCGGCGCTCGACAACGCGCACTCCCCGGAGGGGAACGGTCGCAGTCGTGGATCGCTTCACGAGGCGGCTCAAATGGCTCTCGCCGACGCACTTTCCGACCCCCAGCTCTCGCAGTCGCTGCTACGGGGGTTGGCGATTCTCTCCTGTTATGGCCCTGAGCGGCCCTGGCGCGCGATCATAGATTTGGCGAAAGAGCTTCACATGTCGCCATCCACGACGCATCGTTATGTGAAGACGTTGCGGGCGGTGGGCTTGCTCGAGCAGAATCCAACGACACGTGAATATCGTCCTGTCGCCATTTGAGTGACCTGTAGGAGTCTGGTGCGTCAACACAGGTGTTGACGCAAAGGCCTTCCGTGTGCCGGGTCCTGGTTTGCAAGGGCCGATAGAGCTCCGGCTAGTGTCGCGACATCAGTGGCCTTCGTAAGTAGCGTGTCCGGGGCCGCGCTGCAGGAACGTACGTACCGCGCGCTTGAGGTCTTCCGTGGCAAACAAATTACCCGCGAGCTCGGGTACCCTCTCGTCCGCACCGCGTGCTCCACCTCGGTCAAGTTGTGCGCGCACGATGCGCTTGGTGGCGGTGTGCGCGCATGTAGGTCCTTCAGCGAGCTTGCGTGCGAACGATCTCGCCGCGAGATCGAAACCGTCGTCTGGTAGCACACGGTTGACGACGTTCCAGCGCTCGAGGGTGGGGGCGTCGTAGAGCTCACCGGTCATAACCAGCTCGCGTGCTCGAGCAGGGCCGGCGCGCTCGGCGAGGCGCTGCGTGCCGCCCATTGCCGGGGTTAGCCCGACGACCGTCTCGACGAGCCCGAAGCGCGCTGACTCGGCGGCGAGCAGGATGTCGCAACCGAGCGAGAGCTCGAAGGCGGCAGTGAGGCAGAGCGAGTGGGCGGCGAATACCGTCGGCAGCGGTAGCTCCTCAACGCGGTGGACGAGATTGAGCAGGCGGACCCACATGTCCGCGGCTTGCTCGGGGGAGAGGTTGTCGAAGACGTGGACGTCCACACCCCCGCTTACCACGCGACCGTCGGCCCTGAAAAGCAGGCCGCGTGGGGGCTGGGAGACGAGCGCATCGACTGCATGTGAGAGCTCGTCCATGAGCGCTTGGTCGAACAGGTTCAGCGGTGGGCTGTCGATACTGAGGATGGCGAGTGGGCCGTCGTGCTCGACGCGAATAAGGCTCATAGCAAGGGCTCCGGGGGTTGGTGGGAACGATTCGCGGGGAGCCTACCCGAGGTGGAGCGGTTGTGGCGTTGAGTTGTCTCCGACTGCCGAAGATGGACGACAACCCAGAAAATCCCTGCAATTGCCAGACAGTGTGGTTGCGCTACGAGCAACCCGCGGCTCGGAAAACGCTCGTGTACCAACTGTCGGGACGCTTTTCGGTCCGATGATTAGAAAGCAGGCGCTCTCGGATATGGTCTGTTGTGGGATAGGTT
>JBOGYB010000291.1:0-3342 GCA_050696555.1 Solirubrobacteraceae bacterium
CTTTGACTCCGTTCTGGGCGATCTGGATGATGCTCAACGGCAGCGTGCCGTAGTCGTGCAGCGCTAGCTGGAACTGACCCTTTTGCGACTCGACCGCTTCGAGGTAGTCCTTGACGGTCCTGGCCCTTTCCTGCTCCAGTTGACTTTCGCCAAACACCGGAGCGTCGTCGTCGAACGCGAAGTCATACGTCAATCCGCAGACCGGATAGGCGTGTGTCGGTTCGGTTGCGATCGCGGTCGCTGTTCCACCCGTAGCGATTGCTTTTTCCCAGTCGCCGAGTGTGGGATCGGCACCTTCGGTCGGGTAGTCGCGATAGTCCGCGGCGGTGCAGTTCGCCCCTTCAGGCGAAGCGACCAGATTCGACGTCGACACTTCGGTCGGCTCGGCGTACACCGCGCCAACTTCGTTGCTTTTTTCGGGGCTGATCGTCTGCATCGGGATCCAGTAGGTGTGATCTGATTTTTTCGCTTCCATGTAGAAGTTGTGCTTCCGCGCCGTCGCGAGATCGGCATATCCGATCGAGCCGTTGGTCGCTGTCACAGCTTCGGTCAGAGGACCGCCACCGTTGGCGAGCGCCGTGCATATGTGGTTCGCCGCTTCGCACACCTTCGTGCCTGCGTTGACGGTTGCGGGCTGTTTCTTTTCCGCGTTGAGAGTTTCAGGCCAGATGTGATTATCGCCGGCTACCGGCGCTTCGGTCCACAAACCGGTTGGCGTCGTGGGTAGCAGGCTGAGGTACGCCTTGAAGTTGTACGTTGTACCCGAACCGTCGAAACGCACGATGCGCGAAACCGGCACAGCGGCGCACGCGGCTTTTTCGAGGCTTGCACCTTCGAAATCGGCTTCAGGAACAATATTCCCCCAAGTCTGCGAGGTACCGTCCCAGATCTTCTCCATCTCTTCCGCGGTAATGTGAACACGCAATGTTTCGTTGGCGGCTGTGTCGCCCGTTCCCGCGCCCGGGGCATCGTTGGGTCCACCGGTGCTCGTATCCCCGTTTTCGCTGCCGGCCCCGTTCGCCGCGGCCCCCGCACCCGGGTCCTTGATCACGCAACCGTCGGGGAAATGCACGATGATGGCGACCGCGAACGAAGCAACCGGGATCTGATGAATAACACCGGGTTTGGTCCCACCGGACGCATCGGCGGCGATCTGTTGGGTGACGGTCAAAGGAGCGTCGCTTCCGGCGTAGCGGGTGACGGGCGCTCGGAACCCGGGCCCGGATTCTCCGGCTGTGAAACCGGCGCAGTTGGCACTGGTAGCTTCGCCGCCGATGGACGCGATGCCACAACCGCTGCCGTTCGCCGCGTATTCCACGTGAGGCGCGCTGCCCGTGCAGCCTCCCTGTGCTTCTGAGCCATGGAAGACCGTGGTGCTCCAGAATTCGAGCTGGGCTTCCTTTTGGGCCGAGGAACCTTGACCTTCGATAGCGGTGCCTTTGCAGTGTGTGACCGTGAACGCGGCGTGCGCCGACGGCGCAGCGGCTGCGATGACCAAGGCGGTCGCCGCACATAGCGCCACCACGACGGCACGGATACGACCGCGCGCGGCGGTCAGGGGAAGGCTTACGCGCATGAGCGTGAGATGTCCTTTCAAAGAGGTTCGGAGTAGCTCAAGGGAGAGATCCCATGAACGGCGCCGAGTCTCACAGTGTGCTTAAGCGAGCGCAATCCTTGTTTACAGAAGCGACACATCTTGGTCACAGCAGTGAAACATGTTCGTCATACCCCGTGGAGGATCTTTCACGAGTTAATCTCTTTGCGGTAACGGAACCGTAACAACTAGTGTGCGTGGGGACGAGTAAAGATCGCGCCGCCTTCAGTGGACACCGCTTCCGCAGGTGCAGGCGGCTTGAAGTCGACCGTGATCGAGGCTTTCAGCTTGCCCGCCCGCTTGAGCTCCTTCGAATACTTGTGCGTGAGGCGGAGCGTAAGAGTCGTTGTCCCCTCGGAGCGGGCGACCCCGGAGGCGTGTGCGAGCAGGACCCGCCTACCGATCTTCTTGCCTGGTCTCGCGATCTTTCCGCGTGCCTGAGCGGTGAGCCTGCCAGGCCCGGGTGTCTCGACGAGCAGAATCAGGCCACCATCCTTTGCCCGCTTGACATGGAGACCAAGTTCGGGTGTCGCTGAAACCGTCAACGTGAACCCACCCTGAGCGGGATTAACTTCGGCGGGTGGCGTGCCAGTTCCCGACGGGATCTGAAAGCTGGCCACGAACGCGTCGGCGGATTGATTTGCGTCTCCGAAGATCAGATCCGACGAGGACGACGTAAACGACACGACGGCTCCATCGCCACTCAGCGTGGGACCCACTGATGTGGACCCGGTGGGATCACCGCCTTCGTAGTCGACCACGGCACGTTCAAGCGAATTTTCCGATAGGCGGATCACATAGAGGTCGCTTGCGGTGGGGGAGGGTCGGAAGGTCCCGACCGGCAGTGGTTCGGAGAGAACGAAGCGGTCGCGCAGCGACGTGAACGCGATCGTCGATCCGTCAGGGGAGAGTGCAAGGGATTCAATCGATGGCGTCGAGCCGACATTCCCCGACTGGACACCCAGCGTCAACTCCCGGGTCCCCTCCTTGCGCGTTACGTGCGGGG
Source organism: Solirubrobacteraceae bacterium (assembly GCA_050696555.1). GTDB lineage: Bacteria > Actinomycetota > Thermoleophilia > Solirubrobacterales > Solirubrobacteraceae > Palsa-744. Next base: position 2,601 of record JBOGYB010000291.1, read on the forward strand.
CCATGCTCGTCAGAAAGACGTCGAGGCCAAAGGACTTCGTGATATTTGGCCGTAAAGCGGCGCCGGCGAGAAAAGCGACCGTGTAGCCGTCGTTACTGAGACTCGGCGCGGTCAGCGCGATGCTGGCGAGGCTTGACTCCGGCTCGCTCAGCGGCCCGTAACAGGGACCTTCGGCCGTTTGACTCAGGGTGACCCCTTCGCCCGGGTGACACCCAGGATCGTCGAAGTCGGCGATCCCCGTAACTCGGCGGGTCAGAGGAACCTGTTCTTGCCAGCGCCGCCACAAGTAGAACGGCTCACTTGAGTTTTCCGGCTCGCCCGGCAGAAAGATGGTTTGCGCCGGAGCGTTCGTGGACACCCAGGAAACCGTGGAGCCGTCTCCGCTGATCGCGGTCGGTCCGATGGCGCCGCCCGCCGGATCGCCGCTTGCGTATTTGACCGTCGTCGGTTCGCGACTGAGGAGCGTCGTAGTTTGGGCATAAATATCGCGAACGAACAGTTGTTCCGGCGGTGTATCGACGGCAATATGGTCGGGGAGATCCGAGGTTGCTTCGGTGGTGCGAAAGACCACATAGTTCCCATCGCCACTAATCGAAGTGTTAGGCCATACTTCGGTGCCCGCTTCAGCCCCCACGACGGGAGGGCCGTGGGGGGTGTAGGAGGCCGGTTCGTCCCCTCCGTTCTTTGCTGACACGAGCGTGTAAGCGCCCGAGTCGGTGCGATCAGGGGTCAACGGCACGGT
>JBOGYB010000292.1:0-3341 GCA_050696555.1 Solirubrobacteraceae bacterium
CCTTGTAGTGAACCTCGCGGAGCCGTAGCCAGGGCGGCTCCTTCTCGACCACATAGCGATCGGGAGAAACCACACCGGAGACAACCGCCTCGCCGAGACCGAAGGACCCCTCGATCACGAGCTCGTTGCGCTCGCCCGTGGCAGGGTTCACGGTGAACATCACGCCCGCCCGCGTCGAGGCGATCTGGCGCTGCACGACGACCGCGATGTCCATGTCGGCTTGCCCAAAGCCGTTCATGCGCCGGTAATAGATCGTGCGGGCCCCGAACAACGAGCACCAACATTCGCGCACAGCGTCGATCACGGCATCGGCGCCGCGGATGTTCAGGAACGTTTCGTTCATGCCAGCGAAGGAGGTCTCGACGGTGTCCTCCGCCGTCGCGGAGGAGCGCACAGCGACCGGCCCCTCGGCATCCTCGCCCACCAACTGCTCGTAGGCCGAACGGATCTCGCGCTGCAGAAGCTCCGGCATCGGGGTGTCCTGCACCAGCTTGCGAGCGGCGACGCTCGCGGCCTGCAGAGCGGCAGTGTCCTCGACATCGACACCATCCAGCAGCTCGGCCAGCCGTCCGCGCAGCCCGGTCTCGCTGCAGAACGCTGCGTATGCCGGGGCGCCTACGACGAAACCATCGGGTACGGGCAGTCCCGCGGAGGCGAGCTCGCCGAGGTTCGCGCCCTTCCCGCCGGCATAAGCGACGTCGTCTCTACCCAAAGCCGCGAACGGTCGTATGAACTCGATACGGGAACGGGCATCAACGTCGGTGGCAGTGCTCATCGGGTTATCGCTCCTGGGTTGCTCCCTACTTTTTCCTATGCAGAGAAGTCAAACCGGCGAAAGGAGCCGCAGCGACCGCTCTGCCCACTGAGCCCCCTCCGTAGTTCTTACCTGCCAGGCAGGGACTCAACACCCATGACGGGAGTCCCAGCCGCGCGTAGCGTGACGTGCTGCCCCAAGCGATACGACCGCGCCAACCCGCCGAGACACGCCAGGAGACCGCACATGCCCACACGAGTCGCCATCAACGGCTTTGGTCGCGTTGGACGCAGCGTCCTTCGCATCGCACACGAACAGACAGCCGACCTCGAGATCGTCGCGATCAACGACCTCACCGACCCAGCCACGCTCGCGCACCTGCTGCGCCACGACTCCGTCTTCGGAGCGTTCCCCGGCGTGGTCGAATCCACCCCCACGGGCCTGACCGTCGCCGGTCATCCAATCCGTGCGCTCGCGGAGCCCGAGGTCTCCAAGCTGCCCTGGCGCGAGCTGGGAGTGGACGTAGTGATCGAGTCCACCGGGCGCTATCGCACACGAGCAGCAGCAGCCGAGCATCTCACCGCAGGCGCACGCAAGGTGATCGTCTCCGCACCCGGCAAGGGGTCAGAGCCGCTCGACGCGACTGTCGTCATCGGCGTGAACTTCGATGAGGTCTATGACCCCGAGCGCCACCACATCATCAGCAACGCCTCCTGCACGACCAACTGCCTGGCGCCCGTCGCCAAGATGCTGCACGAGACGGTCGGCATCCGCCACGGTCAGATGAGCACGATCCACGCCTACACAGCCGACCAGAACCTGCTCGACGGGCCTCACACCGATCTGCGCCGAGCGCGTGCCGCAGCGCTGAACCTCATCCCGACATCAACCGGAGCGGCGAAGGCCCTCGGGCTGGTGATCCCCGCCCTGCACGGGCGACTCGGCGGGATCGCGATCCGCGTGCCCACACCGACAGGCTCGATCGTCGACCTCACGATCGAGGCCGAACGAGCAACGAGCGTCCAGGAGATCAACCGCGCATTCCGCGAAGCCGCCGAGCACGGGCCGCTGGCGGGCATCCTCTCCTACAGCGAAGACCCAATCGTCTCAAGCGACATCGTGAAGTCTTCCTACTCGGCGATCTTCGACTCGCAGCTGACCAGTGTGATGGACGACAGCCAGGTGAAGGTCATCGCCTGGTATGACAACGAGTGGGGCTACTCCAGCCGCCTTGTCGACCTGGCTGCCCGAGTCATGGCGCCTGTGCCCGTGGCGGCATAGATGCGAGTCATCTCAGAACGGCAGGTCGAGCAGGCTCTCGCAGCGCTCCCGGCCGTCGAGCCAAGGGTCGTCGCAAGCGGGAATCTCGCCACCCCGAGAGCATTGCTCGACGCGCTGGAGCGGACGGTGGAGCGCTACCGGCTGTTCATGCTCGCCGCACAGGCCCCGCTACCCACACGTGAGGGGGTGATCTTCGAGACGCCGTTCGTTGGACCCGGGATGCGCGGCGCGGGCGAGCGGCTTGACTACTTGCCGATGCGTCTCTCGCTCGTCCCGCGGCTGTTCGCGACGATGCGCCAGCCCGACGTCGTGCTGCTGCACACCTCGATCCCCCGAGGGGGGAAGGTCTCGCTTGGGATTGAGGTGAACATCCTCCCGGCAGCAATCGAGAGGGTCCGCGCGCGCGGTGGCCTGGTGATCGCGCAGATGAATCCGCGGATGCCCTACACACTTGGTGACAGCGAGCTTGAGGAGGACCTCATTGACCTCGCGATTGAAGTGCAGGAAGAGCTGCCGTCGCCTGGCGTCGGGCCGGGGCACGAGCACGCCGAGCGGATCGCCGAGCTCGTTGCCGGCCTGGTGGATGACGGGTCCACGTTGCAGCTCGGTATCGGCCAGGTCCCCGACGCGACCCTGCGCGCGCTCGCTGGCCGGCGCAGGCTCGCGGTCTTCTCGGAGATGATCTCAGACGGTGTGATGGACCTCGATCGCCACGGAGCGCTCGATCCCACACGTCCGATCGTGTGCTCGTTCCTGTTCGGCTCACCTGAGCTCTATGAGTGGGTCGATGCGAATCCCAGGCTACGAATGACGCGCACCGAGACGACCAACGACCCCTCGAGGATCGCAGCCCGCCCCAAGATGATCTCCATCAATACGGCGCTGCAGGTCGACATCACAGATCAGGCCGGTGCGAGCCACATCGCCGGACGCCTGTACTCGGGTTTCGGCGGCCAGCCCGATTTCGTCGAGGGCGCTCTGCACTCGCCTGAAGGTCACGCCGTGATCGCGCTGCGCTCATGGCACGAGCACAGCGACAGCTCCACGATCGTCCCACGCCTTATGGACCCGGTGACATCCTTCCAGCACTCCGCTGTAGTGACCGAGCAGGGCTGCGCGCGCATCTTCGGGCGCAGCCAGCGCGCTCAGGCCCAGTTGATCATCGAGCACGCCGCGCACCCCGACGCCCGCGAGCAGCTATACGAGCACGCAGCGACACTCGCACACAGCACCCGAGAGCCGCTGCGAGTCTCGGGGCCCGAAACCCCAGGTGAGCTTGGTCACGCCTACTCGGCTGGAGGGCACA
>JBOGYB010000293.1:0-3338 GCA_050696555.1 Solirubrobacteraceae bacterium
CCATACAACCCCACCTTCGTGCCGAAGATGTCCTGCGTGTCTCCGAACGGGATGATCGCGAACGCCGCGACGGCCGTCACGATGGAGATGACGGGCGCGAGGGCGAACAGGAAGCCGATCGAGGTGCTGGGCCTGAACTGCTCCTTGGTCAGCAGCTTCACGATGTCGGCGAGCGGTTGCAGCGCGCCGTACGGGCCCACCCTGTTGGGGCCATATCGCGCTTGCATGCGCCCCAGCAGCTTGCGCTCGGCCAGCAGCACCACCGGCACGAGCTGCAAGCCTACCGCGAAGATCACGATCGCCTTGATGACCTGAATCCACCAGGCTTCGTAGTAACCCACCACAGCGATCATGACTGTGACACCTCCGTGCGCGAGGCGCGCGCAGGTGATGGGATGGGGGGGGGTGGCGGCATTCATGCGCTCACCGCCAGTCCGACGCGACTTGCCAGCTCGTCCAGCACCTGCCGCTCGTCGCGAATCTCGCCGAGGTGGCGCACGGCGCGACGCACGCGCTGGGGGCGCCCGTCAGGGTGCGTGACCGTGCCTTCCTTCTCCGGGTAGGCCTCTGCGGGGAACACGACATCCGCCTGCTCGCGAAGCGCGTCCGTCAGGAAGGCCGCGTGGGCGATCACAGTCCCGTTCCCCTCGGTGGGGGGGTCCACACCGAGCAGGTAGAGGCAGGTCAGCTCGCCCTGCTCGAACGCGTCAGCGATCCCCTGCGCGTCGAGTCCCTCCTGCTCGATCTCGCCGAGCCCGGGTCCGGCGTTGGGGAGGACACCCGCCTCGCGCAGCCCGCGGCCGTTGGCGTGGGCGGGGACTTCGAGCAGTCCGGCGCCGTCGATGCCGGCGAGGCTGAGCGTGGAAGCGAGGTCGAGCAGTGCGCGCACGGCATCCTCCCCGTCGGGTCCCGCGGAGAGGCGCTCGTGCCAGAGCACGACGACCTCCTCGCCCGCTGCGCGCAGTGTGTCGAGCAGCTCGGAGCGCTTTGTCTCATCGAGTATTTGCGAGCGCTCAGCGCGCACCAGCTTCATCCCATGGCGGCGTACCCCCTTGCGCAAGCGCAGGTCGAGGATCGGGGCGTCGACGATGGGGTGGCAGTCGAGCACCACTACCGCGTGGGCGAACTCGAGATCGGGGACCGTGGCCTGGAGCTGCGGCTTGGCCAGCGCGCGGTGTAGCTCTAGCGGGAGCATTCCTCCCACGCGCGAGTCGAGATGTGGCGAGCCCAGCGCGTCACGCATGAGCCGGCCCAGCAGCAAGCCCTCCTCGTTGGTGGCGCCGCCGCCTGCGAGCGCTCCCACGCGCGTGCCCGCACGAGAGAGATGGGAGGCGGCCTCCTCGAGTGCGCGCTCCCAGGAGACGGGGCGCAGCTCGCCGCCGTCGCGGATGAGCGGCTCGGTGATGCGGTCTTCGGCGAGTTTTGGATAGGCGAAGCGGCCACGGTCGCACAGCCAGCCGTCATCCACCTCGGGGTTCTCGCGCGCCATCACGCGCATAACACGCTCGTCGCGGACGGTGAGACTTACGTTGCACTGGGACGGGCACAGCGTGCACACGGTCCCTGCGTCCTCCACGTCCCAGGGGCGGGCGCGGAAGCGGTAGTCGCGTGAGGTAAGCGCCCCCACCGGGCACAGCTCCACGATGTTGCCGCTGAACGGCGCCTCATAGGGGCGCCCGTCGAAGGTGGAGACGTAGGAGTGGGCGCCGCGCTCGAGCAGTACGAGCTGGTAGTCCTCGGAGATCTCCTGGGAGAAGCGCACGCAGCGGTAGCAGAGGATGCAGCGCTCGCGGTCGATCGCGATCTTCTCCGAGAGCGCGAGCGGCTTGACGAAGTGGCGCTTGGGCTCGACGAAGCGCGACTTGCCCCCACCCCATCCAAAGGCGATGTCCTGGAGGGGGCACTCCCCGCCCTTGTCGCACACGGGGCAGTCGAGGGGATGGTTGACGAGCAGGAACTCCACCACCGCTTCCTGGGCGCTCTTCACACGCGGTGACTGTGTGTGCACCACCATGCCGTCCTTCACGGGCGTGGAGCAGCCGGTTTGCAGCTTGGGGATGCCCTCGATTTCCACCAAGCACATGCGGCACGCCCCGACGGGGTTGCCGAGCTTGGGCTCGTAACAGAAGACGGGGATCTCGACGTCGCCGAGCTTGGCGGCGTCCACGAGCATCGCGTTTTCCGGTGCCTGCACCTCGCGACCATCGATCGTGAACGTGATGGTGCGGGTCTCGGGTCTAGGCATGTGCCGTCAGTCCCTCCGCCACGAGCGCCGGCTCGGGTGCGCCAAGGCCGTTGCGGATGCGTGCCCGCTCGATGTGCTCTTCGAACTCTCCGCGGAACTTCGCTATGAGCGAGCCGATGGGCATCGCCATCGCGTCGCCGAGCACACACAGGCAGTTGCCGATGATGTGCTCCTGCACGGAGGCCATGATCTCGATGTCCATCGGCGTGGCGGTGCCGTCATCGATACGTTCGAGCATCTTCACGGTCCAGTTGGTGCCCTCACGGCAGGGGGTGCACTTCCCGCATGACTCGTGGCGGTAGAACTTCGCCACCTTCAACGCCACATCGAGGATGGGGGTGGAGTCGTCCACGACGATGATCGCCCCCGAGCCGAGCATCGATCCGGCCTTTGCCATCGAGTCGAAGTCGTAGGGGAGGTCGAGGTCCTCCCTCTTCAGCACGGGCGAGGAGGATCCCCCCGGGAACCAGCACTTCACCTCACGCCCCTCATCCGGGCCACCGGCGAGGCCGTAGATGATCTCGCGCGAGGAGATCCCCAACTCGATCTCATAGTTGCCCGGGCGCCGTACGTGGCCGGAGACCGACACGAGCTTCGTGCCTTTGGAGGTGTCGGTACCAAGCTTCGCGTACTCCTCCCCGCCCATCTCGATGATCGTGGGCACCGTGGAGAGCGTCTCGACGTTGTTGATGAGCGTCGGCCCCTGGTAGAGGCCCTGGTTAGCGGGGAAGGGGGGCTTCAGGCGGGGGTTACCGCGCTTGCCTTCCAGGGAGTCGAGCAGGCCGGTCTCCTCGCCGCAGATGTAAGCGCCTGCACCACGGTGAACGACAAGCGTGAGCGAGTGGCCTGAGCCGAGGATGTCATCGCCCACGTATCCCGCCTCACGCGCTTCGGCGAGTGCGGCGTCGAGCATGTCGGCCTGGTGGACATACTCGCCGCGGATGTAGATGAACGAGCGGTTCGCGCCCGCCGCGTAGGAGGCGATAACGATCCCCTCGATCAGCATGTGGGGCGACTTCTGCATCAGTTCCCGGTCCTTGAAGGTCCCGGGCTCGGACTCGTCGGCGTTGCAGACGAGGTAGCGCTCGATCGC
>JBOGYB010000294.1:0-3334 GCA_050696555.1 Solirubrobacteraceae bacterium
TCCTCACCCCCAGCAGCGTTCCTGCGAACACGAGCAGGATGCCAATGGCTAGCACCGAGGTGCTCACAGGGAACAGCGGCACGAGCACGAACCCGGTGCCGAACGTGCCGACGAGCGCTCCCGCGGTTGCCCACGCCGAGAGCCCCCCAACGGTCGTCCCGCTCGCCCGTAGGTCACGCAGCTGCAGTCGAGCGACCGTTGGAGTCACTCCGCTCAGGACCGCGGCGACCGGCACTAGCGCGGCGAACGTCACAGCCACCGCGGCGAGGCTTCCGCCTTCGCTTGCCGAAGGCCCCAACGCGCGCACGATCGGGACCGTGAGCAGCACCAGCAGCCCGCCGCCGATCAGCAGCCCCACGAGCAGGCGCCGCGGGTCCAAGCGGTCGGCCAGTCGCCCACCCACCGCCGCCCCCGCCGCTATCCCCGCGAGCACCGCCCCGATGATCGACGTGGTCGTTTCAAGCGTCAATCCCACGTACGGCGCCAACAACCGCACCGCGAGGATCTCGAGCACCAGTACCGCGCCGGACGCCGCGAACACGATCGCCGCGGCGAGCGGATACGCAAGTGACCCGGTAAGCCTCTCGGGCGGCTCCGCCTCGATCTTGGGAGCCCGCTTGACAGGCCTAGACGACGTTCTCGGACTCACCGCTCAACCACCCGTCTTTGCGTAGCAAACCTCCCATCGATTCAAGTTATCGGACCGGTGCCGCCAACGTTGCGCAGAGCACCGATCCGACATGTCGATGACATCAAATGTTTCCTACTCGTAGCCGGAGCGTCCCGAGGCGAGCCCATCTCACGGCCCCTCGCATGGATGACACATACGCGCCGGCACGACCCGGCGGCCCCCACCGGTGGAGACCACCAAAGCCTGCCCCACCCCGAGCCGCTGGATCGAGGCCGGATGGACCTCGAGCGCATAGTCGCGCCGGCGGCTCCCACCTCCTGAGGCAAACTGCCCGAGCAACCCCTCCCCGGTCCTCTGCGTGGTGAGCCAGGCGGGCTTTGACCCAGCCACCTCCGCCACCAGCTCCGCCGAGGCGGGGACGTTCTGGCGATGGGCGATCAACGCGTCGAGATTCCCGAGCACCCGGTCGCGCAACCCCTCCCCCGCCGCTTGCAGGTCGGCGAGCTCCTGGGTGGCCAGGAGAACGCTCATGCCCGCGCCACGCGCTCGCGCGAAGAGGCGGGCGACGTGGCCCGCCCCGATCGCGGAGAACTCGTCGATCAGCACGACGGTCCCTACAGGGTCGTTCTGGAAATGCGTGGCCGCCGCCACCAGATCGCACACGACCGCCACGCCCAGCATCTGCGTGAGCAGCGGCAGACGATCCGATTCGAGCGCGAAATACACCACCGCGCGTGACTGGATCGCCGCCCGCAGGTCGATCGCCGGGGCGCTCTCGGGGTCGAGCCAGCGCCCGACATCCGACTCGGGGAGAATCGACAGCCGGTCGCGCACCCCCGCGAGACCCCTGCGCTGGGGCTCGCTCAGCGAATCCAGGTAACCCTGCAGGACCTCCGCCTGCTCCTCGGGAAGCCGGCGGGAGGTCTGCTCGAGCCTGTCGGGCTCCAGGTGCCCCATCAACGCACCCGGCGTCACGGCGATCTCCGCCGCGCGCATCGCCCTCACGGCGTGCCCGAGATAGCGCTGCGCCATGCGCAGGTAGTGGGGCTCCGTGAACACCTCCCCCGCCAGCGCCTTGTCGGCGATCTCGCTGTCGCTCCCGGTCGCGTACGGGTTGTAAGCGCACGGCCCCTGCGGCGTCCACTCCAGGAACTCCCTCCCCGCCGCCCGCGCCGCTCGCTCCAGCTGCTCTCGCAGCATCCCGTCGCCCTTGGGGTCGATCGCGATGGCGCCGTGCCCGTGGGCGATCAGCCTGGTCGCGATCCACGCCTCGCTCACCGTCTTCCCCGACCCCGTCGCCCCCACGATCAGCGCGTGCGACCCCGCGCTCTCCTTCATCGGGATCGACACCGGACTCCCGTGCTCGTCGTACCCCACGGCGAGCCTCCCGCCGTGGACCCAACCGTGGGCGATCGCCCACCGGCGACGTAGGGCGCGGCGCAGCGCCTCGCCGATCCCCAACCGTGCACGGGCGGCCTCGGCGCGATCGGCTCCCTCCGCGAGATCGGCCGCGTGCCACGACACACTCACCAGACAACCCACGAGGCTCATGCTGCAGCACAAGGCCGCGAGCATCGGCGATCCCTCGAGCACCCATGCCAGCGGGAGGCCAAGCAGCGCCCACGTCCACCGCCGCGCGCACACGCGCAGCACAACCGCAAGCGCGATACCCCCGAGCAGCGACGCTATGCCGAACTCCAGGAGCTGCGTGAGGAGCTGCTCAAAGACGGGCATCTGTCCCCTCCTCGCGCGCGAGCTCCTGCGCCGCCGGAGCGGTCTCCTCTTCGATCGCGCCCTCCGCCGGCACCCTCAAGCGGCACTCGGTGGCGAGCTCCCTCTCCACCAAACCCGCCGTGTCCTCCAGCGCGAGCACCGTTATGCAGTCGAGCGCGTTCGCTTTCTTTGCCGCCCTCTCCACGGTGGGCGCCACACCAGGCGCCGCGAGGTAGTAGAGACGCTCGATGTGCCGCGCCCTCCCCCACCCCCGGCAGATCGCGGTGAGCCTCGAGATGCCCTTGTTCGTCAGCTCCACCTCCACCGGTACCACACGTCCACTGGGCGACACCAGCGCGAGGTCTGGATGACGTAGCTGTGGAAACCCGTGGATTTGACCAATCTGCGCCGAGCCGTAGAGCGTCTCGTTGTCGCACTCGATCGCCCTTATCTCGCGTTCCCCCAGCACCTCCCAACCGGGTAGCGCCACGTGGAGATCAACCGCGGTTTGCGCCATCTGCCAAGCGTGCTCGAACCCACCGGGCTTGACGTGGCGCACCTTCATGAAGGAGAGGCCCTGCCAGCGCAACCCCGCGCGCGTCGCCGTGTACAGGCAGGGACGGTTCCACAGCACCAAATGGCGTTCGAGCAGCCCATCCTGCGCAAGCGATCTCAGCCGCACCTTGGCCATCTGGGGGTGCATCCCAAACCGGCGCGCCACATGCTGTACCCCCGCGGCGCCTATGCGGCAGATCCAGTCGGTGATCCGTGCGTCTCTTTCCGTTTGCATCTTTCCTCCTTTGAGGTAGGTCTAGATGCATGGATGTCGTCACCGGCTCGGGTTAGACCCCCCGGTCAATTTTCGGCCTGGCACGTATTGTCAGGGTTGTTGTCAGCGGATGTTTCTGACTTATCTGCAGGAAGCTGGATTCCAGACTGGAGCTTCTCGTTTATGCCCGTCTTCATAGGACATATGTAGTTCGTCCTGCG
>JBOGYB010000295.1:0-3327 GCA_050696555.1 Solirubrobacteraceae bacterium
TGGTAGGGGCCGGACCATGCGCCCTCGTGGTCGGGTGTTTGCATAGCCAGCTTCGCGCCGCTCGCATCCTCCGGGCGTAGTGGCGTCAGTGGCTCGCGCTCAACTCCCAGCAGCTCCTGAATCGCAAGCTCGGTCTCCTCGTAGGCGCCCTCACCGTAGTGGTAATCGAACAGGCGTGCTCTTCCATCGAACAGGTAGCGAGCGGGCCACCCCTTGTTCTCGTACTCCTGCCACACCTCAAAGTCGCTGTCTATCAGCACAGGATGGGCGATCTTCAGGCGCTCAACCGCGTCGCGTACCGCCTGCTCATCGCGGGAGGGGGAAAAGCCGGGGCAGTGCACCCCGATCACGCGCAGGCCACCGTCGGCGTAGCGCTCGTGCCACGTCTTCACATAGGGGAGCGTGCGGATCGAGTTGGGTCGACAGAAGTCCCAGAACTCGACGAGCATCGGCTGACCTCGCTTGAGGATGCTCGCTTGGGAGCCGTTTGTGTTCACCCACGGCAACTTCATGGGGAACAGCGGCGCGGCGATCGTGTCTACAGGAGCGCGCAACGCGGAAGGAGAGGTCGTCGGCGGTCGCCGCGACGCGGTCCGGTCAACCTATGGAGCCGACCATCTCCAACTGGATGAGGCGGTTGAGCTCTACCGCGTACTCCATCGGCAGCTCCTTGGTGACGGGCTCGATGAAGCCGTTCACGATCATCGCTGCCGCCTCGTCCTCGGTGAAGCCGCGCGAGCCCATGTAGAAGAGCTGGTCGTCTGAGATCCGGCCGACGGTGGCCTCGTGGGCGACGGCGACGTTGGGGTTCTGGATCTGAATGTCAGGCCAGGTGTCGGAGCGCGATTCGCCGTCCATCATCAAGCCGTCGCACTGCACGCGCGCCTTGGAGCCGGCGGAGTTGTTGCCCATCTTGACGAGACCCCTATACCCCATGATGCCGCCGTCCTTGGAGATCGACTTGGCGAGGATGTTGGAGGTGGTGTTGGGCGCCAGGTGCACCACCTTCGCACCGGTGTCCTTGTGCACACCCTTACCTGCCACACCCACGTTGAGGTGGTCGGCGCGGGCGCCCTCGCCCATCAGATAGGAGCCGGGGTAGAGCATCACGTACTTCGCCCCCATCGATCCACCCACCCACTCGACGGTGCCCTCGGCGTCCACCACGGCGCGCTTGGTGTTGAGGTTGTAGACGTCCTTCGACCAGTTCTGCACGGTGGTGTAGCGCGCCTTGGCGCCCTCGTGCACGAAGATCTCAACGACGGCGGAGTGCATCGAGTTGACCGAATAGGTCTGGGCGGTGCAACCCTCGATGTAGTTCACGTCCGAGCCCTCGTCGGCGATGATGAGGGTGTGCTCGAAGGTGCCCTCGCCGGCGCCCTCCATGCGGAAGTACGCCTGCAATGGCAGGTCCACCTTCACGCCCTTGGGGACGTAGAGGAACGAGCCGCCCGACCACACCGCGCCGTGGAGCGCTGAGAACTTGTTGTCCTGCGGGGGGACGCACTTGTTCATGAAGTACTTCTGCACGAGGTCGGGGTACTCGGTGATGGCGGTGTCCATCGAGCAGAAGAGGATCCCGAGCTTCGCGTACTCCTCCTTCAGGCCCTCGTACACCGGCTCCTGGCGCCACACGCCCACGACCCCCGCGAGGTGCTCGCGCTCGGCCTGCGGGATGCCGAGGTCCTCGTACGTTTTCTTCATCTCCTCGGGTACGTCGTCCCAGGAATTGAAGCGCCCGGCGGTGGGAGGCGAGTAGAGCACCAGCTCGTCCAAGTTCAGGCCGCTGAGGTCGGGGCCCCAGGTGGGGACGGGCTTGCGTTCGTAGATTTCGAGCGACTTGATGCGCTTCTCGGCCATCCAGTCGGGCTCGCCCTTGATCTTGGAGAGCTCGCTCACCACCTCGCGCGAGATGCCTTTGCGCGCCAAGAGCTGGCCCTGGTCGTCCTCGACTATGGGCGAAGGCTTTGCGATCTTGGTGCGGTCTAGCGTCGCCATATGGCTCCCTTTGTGAATCCTGTGCTGTGGACTAGGAATTATATCGAGGTTATCCAGTTGCACTCACGGGCCAGCTGTTGTCGCCTGTGACGGCGCCCTTCACGACCTTCAAGCCGAGTAGCGCGCACTTGCGGCGGGTCGCCGAGACGGGTATCCCGAGCAGCTCTATCGCCCAGTCTGCGTTTAGCTCGGCGACCTGCTCGACGGGCATGCCCACGAGCTCCTCGGAGGCAATCGACGCGGACGCCTGCGATATGGCGCAGCCGTGGCCGTGGAAGCGGAGGTCCTCGATCTTGCCGTCCTTCACGCGGATGTGTACTCCCAGCTCGTCCCCGCACAGGGGGTTGTGCTCGAGTGCCTCCATGTCGTGGGGCTCCAGCTCGCCGAAGTTACGCGGGCGCTTGTAGTGGTCGAGTATGTAGTCGCGGTAGAGGTCGTCCATCACAAACCGAACACCTTCATGCCGGTGAGCAGTGTTTGGATCAACGCGTCGACATCCTCGCGCTCGTTGTACACGCCGATACTTGCCCTGGCGGTGGCGGCGACACCGAGCTTTCGCATCAGGGGCTGTGCGCAGTGGTGGCCGGCGCGGATACACACGCCGCCCCGGTTCGCGAGCTCCGCGATGTCGTGAGCGTGCATGCCATCGATCGTGAAGGAGAGGATCCCGCCACGACTCTCCGCCTCGGGGGGACCAACGAAATGCAATCCCTCCACCTCCTTCACGCGATCGATCAGGTAGGCGGTGAGATCGCGCTCGTGGCTTCTGACGCGCTCCATCCCAAGCGTCGAGAGGTAGTCCACCGCGGCTCCCAACCCCACAGCCTCGGCGATGGGGGGAGTGCCTGCCTCGAACTTGAACGGCAGCTCGTTCCAGGTGGCGCCCTCGAAGCTCACCGAGGAGATCATGTCGCCGCCGGTGAGGAACGGCTCCATCTCCTCGAGAAGCGCTGCCTTGCCGTGCAGCACGCCGATGCCTGTCGGTCCGAGCGCCTTGTGGCCGGTCCAGGCGTAGAAGTCGGCGTCCACCTCGCTGAGATCCACCGGCATGTGCGGCACGGCTTGCGCGCCGTCCACGAGCGAGATCGCCCCCGCCGCACGCACACGCTCCACCATCTCCGTGACCGGGAGGATCGTGCCGAGCACGTTTGATACGTGAGTGAACGCCACGAGCTTCACATCGCCCTTCGCCAGCTCACGGTCGAGTTGGTCGAGCGAGAGCCCCCCGTGCTCGTCAACCTCCAGGTAGCGCAGCTCCGCGCCCTTCTCGCGGCAGAGTTGCTGCCAAGGGACGATGTTGGCGTGGTGCTCCATCTGGGTGCTCACCAC
>JBOGYB010000296.1:0-3315 GCA_050696555.1 Solirubrobacteraceae bacterium
CCAACCGGTGAGCTGCTCGAGGCGAGCAATGTCAGCTTGGTGGGCCTCAAAGGCGATGTCCGACGGCTCCTCGCTCCAGCGCAGCGTTGGGAATCGCTCGGTGAGTATCTCGATGAGCTCTGAGACACGCCTGGACGTGCCGCTACCCAGGTTGACTATGCCGGTAGCGTTGCCTACCCCCAGCCTGAGCAGCCCCTCGGCGACCTCACCCGCATATATGTAGTCAAAAAGACCCTCCGCTCGGTAGACCGACAGCGCCCCCGAAGGGTCGCTGATCAGCGATCGCACCCAGCGCGAAACGATATCGTTGGAGCCCCTCCCGTAGACGCGGAATATCCGGGCAGACACAGAGGTGAATGGGGTGGTTGGAAACAGCTCCAGGAACTCCAATTCCCCCTCGTGCATCAGCTTTGCGTTACCGCAGAGGTTCCGTGGACGCACGGGATCTGTCTCTGTCAGCGCCTGCGGCCCCCCTTGGGGCTTCTCGAACATATAGAGAGCTGGATCGTAAATGAGATAACTCGAAGCGAAGATCATCCTGCGCATCGACGGAGTATCGCGTGCGAGGGTGGCTATGTGGTGACTGAGCCGCACATTGTGATGGTAATTTTCCACCCAGAACTGTTCTGTCTCTACCGTCCGCTCGAAGGTTGCCGCGAGATGAAAGCAATACTCCGGCTCAAACTCGCGCAGCTGCTCGATCCGGAGCTCGTTCGCGTCCCCTTCGATGTAGGACACATCGGGGTCGAGCCAGTCTGGACGGGGCTTGAGGTCACAACACATGATCCGCGCCCCGCCCGCACAGAGAGATTCGAGCAACTCCCGGCCTATGACCCCGGCGCCGCCGGTGACGAGAACCCGGCTATCTCGATAAGCACTGTCGATCATCGCTCTCTCCAGTCGGTTGCGAGCATCCCGTGCATGATGCTGTCGGCGATCCTACCCTCGGTATTCACATGTTCGCGCAGACGCCCCTCGACCACGAATCCGGCTTGCTGGAGGATCGATATGTGCAGCTCACGAAACGCGTAAGTCTCGGTAAACAGTCGATTCAACCCGAGCTCGGTGAAAGTCCAGTTCGCCAGAAACTCGAGAAAGGCGCTCATGTCCTGGCGGTAAACAGCCGCATCCGCGACTCGTGCGGGATCGACGAGAAAGGACACCTCCGCCCGCCGTGCCTGCCAGTCGATGTTAGTCAACCCCCCGTAGCCGATGAAGTCTCCGTCGGCATCGAGAATCGAGACGAGGATCATCGGTGGCCGCGGATCGCGCCGTGACGGCGTCACTACCTCGTCGAACCAGCGTTCCTGATCCTTAGCAGTGATTGGCTCGGACTGACGCAGGACATCGAGCTGGGCGTTGCGAAACAATCGCAGCTGCTCGATGTCGCTACGGCGCAGCGGCGGGTAACGGTAGCCAGAGCCTGAGTGCTCTCGCTCACCAGTGCCTGGCGCCAAGTCGTGTGAAGTCTCCACCGCCGTCTTCCTGACCAGCATGTGCAAGCTGCGCCCGACCCCGTTGGCGGCAAACGACCGGAAAAGTTTGCGACGAACGTCGGCGGGTATCGCTCGCTCGGCCGAGACTCGGTAGGCGTGGCAGGTCGCGCCCAGCTCAGGGTTCCCCACGTAGTTCAATCCCATGAGGAGGAACAGCTCCATCGGGAAGTCAGCCAGCACATCCACGGTCTCAAAGCCGAGTTGTTGTGTGAGTGCTCGCAGTGACTCCACGTCGAAGTAGTTGACGTGATCGGGGATCGCGATCCACCATGGCTCCGCGCCCAGCTCGCGTTGGGCGGCAAGCTGGAGAGGGTTGAAATCATTGGGGACACTGATAAAAAGCAGCCCTTCGGTTGCGAGCAGACGATGAATTCCCCGCAACATCTCGGCGGCATGGGGAATGTGCTCGAGCACATTCACAAGCAACACCGCGTCATAGCGAGTCGGTGTCCCGGCAGATTCCGCGAGTAGCTGCTCGAGTGTGGCAGTCCTGACGTCGAGTCCCTGTTCTCGAGCAAGCTCCGCTGCCTGCTCGCTTGGCTCTATCCCCTCGACCTCGAAGCCACGTTCGCGGAGCGATTGCAACAGATCGCCGGTGCCGCAACCGATCTCCAATATGCGCTTGCCACCTCCGTGGGTGAGCAGCCAGACGGCGATATCGTCGTAAAGGGTGTCATTCAGCCACGCACGCTCTTGTGCGGCCGGCTCTCCCCCGGCGAGAAGCCGCTGCAGATCAGGGGCCCGTCCACCCTGGCGCAGCAAGGTGTAATAGTCGCCCCCATAGAAGCGCTTGAGTTGCTCCTCGTTCGGTATTGGCTCAAGGCGCCGATACCCGTATGTAGGGTCTACGACAACCTCGTGGGCGGCTTGCGTTTGATCGGACAATGTATTAAGTCCAATCGCTGTTCGGTCGTTGACCGGGAGCGACTATCGAGTTAATAGGTGCACGAAAACCACACTTAACACGAGCTCGGTTTATCTCATTTTTGAATATCATGCTGTTGTGGTTTCCATCTCGGAGATCACATTTGGCACCTCGAGTATACTCTCAACCGCCAGCTCGGCATCCTCGCTCGCCGGTACCTCGACACCAGAGTGGCGGCCCGTGCGGACACGCACCGTGCGCACACCGAGCGGCCTTAGCGCGCGGAAGTCCTTGGTGGGGTCGTCTCCGATATAGACAACATCCCGCGGGCGGCATCGCTCGCGGCGCATCATCAGCTCGAAGACATAGGTCGACGGCTTGCGGTTGTGTACCCCATAGCGATGGGTGATGTAGGCGTGCCGAAGCGAGGGAGCGATCCCGAGCGCATCGATCTTGTTTTGCTGAACTATCTTGTGTCCATCGGTGACGACGTACAGCGGTCGTGGTTGCAATTGCTTCAAGGTCACGCTCGACTCTTGTGGCAATGAGATCGAGGGACGGTGATGCCGGTAGACCTTGATCAACTCCCTCACCGACTGCCGTCCGCGAAGTCCCAGGGCGTCCACTACGTCGTCGAATTGTGTGCCGCGGCCACGCCGCTCGAGCGAGTCCCACATAACGTCGAGGGCATCGGCTTCAGAAACCGCGAAACGTTCCTGGAGCGTGTGCGCCACGGCGCGAAAGCCGCTTCTGACGAACGTCTCCTCCGGGTACAGCGTGTCGTCCAGGTCAAAGGCGACGATCACTGCTCCACCAGGAAATCGACCGGATAGCGAACCAGTCTGAGGCCACGACGATAAGCGCCTATACGTGGCTCGACGATTTCTCCAAGCGCTTCGCGTATCGCCCACTGTGGAGTTTCCACGCCCGCGTAAAAGCCGAGCGTCGACGCTC
>JBOGYB010000297.1:0-3313 GCA_050696555.1 Solirubrobacteraceae bacterium
GTTGAAGGGGGTTACGTTGTAGCTTCTCCCGCCCACCATCGCCCTCACCTCACCGGTGGAGTTTTCGATTGCCACAAGCGATGCGGTCGGCCCTTCGGGGCCGGGGAGGTATCCCCGCACGGCCTGTTCGGCCGAGCGTTGCAGGTCGAGGTCGAGGGTGGTCTTCACGCGCAAACCCCCATCGAACGCGCGTGTGGCTCCATACCGTTCGATGATCTGCTGCTGCACCCAGCTCGTGAAGTACCCCGCGTCCACTCCTTCCACGAGCGGTTGGTGTGGCAGTGCGATGTCCTTCGGCGCGGGCAATGCCTGCGCGATGCTTTCTTCGTAGTCCAGCCGCCTGATGTACCCCTGTTGCAGCATCTGCTGCAACACCAGGTTCCGTCGTGCCCGTGCCGCTTCGGGTTTGGTCACCGGGTCGTAGAAGGTGGGGGACTTGATGATCCCGGCCAGCAGCGCCGCCTCCCACGGCTCGAGCTCTTCCACGCACAGTTTGTGCCCCGGGGTGCCGCACCCCAGGTGGTTGACGTCTGAGCCGAAGTAGGTGCGCGCGGCCGACTCGATCCCGTAGGCCCCGTTGCCGAAGTAGATCGTGTTGAGGTACTCCGTGATGATCTTCTGCTTCGACCACTTGTGCGCCAGCTGATAGGCGAGCGCCGCCTCTCTGAGCTTCTCGAACAGGGTCCTGTGCGTCTGCGCCTGCAGTGCGTTCTTCACAAACTGCTGCTCGATCGTGGAGGCCCCTTGGATGCTTCCTTTGCGCACAACATCCTGGAAGAACGCTCTTGCGATGCCACGGATGTCGATGCCCGAGTTGCTCTCGAATCGCTTGTCCTCGATCGCGATCACCGCCTCCTTCACGATCGGCGGGATCTCCCTCTCGGTCAGCAGGATCTGGTTCTGGCGGCTCAACACCCCCAGCGGTCGCCCGATGTCGTCGAGCAGGATGGAGTTGCTGGCGTTGTCGAACTCCGCGCGGTTATCCAGCGAGGGCAGGGTGGAGGCGACGGCCATGAACATGCCGAACACGAACGAGATGAGGCCGAGCAGCAAGACGGCGAAGAGGATCGATACGAAACGCAACCTCTTCAAGCGCGTCTGCCGACGGGCAGGCGATACCGCAAGCTCCACCGGAACGCGAGAGTCTAGCATTGGGCTCCATGCCAGATGCCCACTCCGAGGACCCCGCCGCTGTGGCGGATGAGCAGCGCGCCGCCACCGCTGCCGTTCCTGGGGGTGCCGTTTCCGGAGATTCAAGCGGGGTGGGTTCTGCCGCGTTTGACGAGGCCACGCGTGTGAGCGCGAACGCCGTCGACTCGCTCCCCACCGGTGCGCTGGCGGAGAAGCTCGCGCGAGCGGGGGAGGAGGGTCGCTCGTTGCGCGTCAAGCTGGGTATCGACCCCACCGCCCCCGACATCCATCTCGGGCACACCGTGGTGTTGCGCAAGCTGCGCGAGCTCCAGGATGCCGGTCACCTCGTGGTGCTAATCATCGGTGACTACACCGCCCGCGTGGGCGATCCCTCCGGGCGCTCCACCCTGCGTCCGATCCTCACCGAGGCGGAGATCGAGGCCAACGCGGCGACGTTTCAGGAGCAGGCGCTGAAGATCCTCGACCCCTCCCCTGAGCGGCTGGAGGTGCGCCGCAACGGGGAGTGGTTGGATATGCCCATCACCGACCTGCTCACGCTGGTGCGCACCACGACGGTGGCGCAGTTGCTCGAGCGCGACGACTTCGCCAAGCGGTGGAGCGCCTCTCAGCCGATCTCCATGCTCGAGCTGATGTACCCCCTGCTGCAGGGATACGACTCGGTGGCGGTCCGTGCCGACGTGGAGCTGGGGGGGACCGACCAGAAGTTCAACCTCCTGCTCGGGCGCGATCTGCAACGCGCCTACGGGCAACCCGAGCAGGCCATCCTCACGATGCCCATCCTCGTGGGTACCGACGGACGCCAGAAGATGTCCAAGTCGCTTGGCAACCACATCGGCGTCACCGACCCCCCGGGGGAGATCTACGGCAAGACCCTCTCCATCCCCGATGAGGCGATGGGGGAGTACTACAGCTTGCTCCTCGGTCGTGAGCTGGATGCCTCGCTCCCCCCGCGGGAGGCCAAGCGGGAGCTTGCGCGCGAGCTCGTCGCCTGGCTTCACTCCCCCGAGGCCGCAGGGGAGGCCGAGCGTGAGTTCGACCGGGTGTTCGTCGAGCGGGGGGCTCCCGAGCGGATTGAGGAGTTCGCCTTCGAGGCTCAAAACGGGGTCGTTCATGTACCGGGGGTCGTGGCGGACGCCTTCGGCGTCTCTCGCTCAGAAGCACGCCGGCTCATCGACCAGGGAGCGGTGTCGCTCGACGACACCCCCCTCTCGGCCGCCGAGCACGATCTGCCCGTGTCTCGTCTCGACGGCACTGTCCTACGTGCCGGAAAGCGCCGTTTCCGCAGGCTCCGCGTGGGTTGACCTCGGCCTACGGGGTTTGCCGAAGGTGCCGTTCTGCGCGCCGGAGAGCTCCGTTTCCGCAGGCCCCACGTCGGCCTACGGGGTCTGTTGGTGTGGGGGGTGTGTTGCTGTTTTTTGGGGGACTCGCGCGTGCGTGTGCGGCAAGAGGTCGCCTTGGGCGCCGCGCGGGAGGTGTTGGCGACGCCTGTCCGCAAGATGCCCTATAGTGCTCCGGCACAGCAGCTCGGCTCTGCGACCGAGGCGGTGGGTTACGCTCACAGCACGGCCAATGGGCGAGCGCTATACTGTACGGTCGGCCTGAAAGCGCCCTTGGGCGTGGGCTGAACGGTCTCCTCCAAGAGAAGTCCTCTCAAAGAGGCTACGACGGTCTTTGAAAACTCAACAGCATGCGCACCTTTGATCGAGAATCGATCATGGTGTGCGTCCAGGTTCGACCCGTCACCGGGCGATGCTGATCTCTGATCGCATCTGTCCGACACACCGGCTTGCCGGTGTGTCGCTCTTAGCTCGGGTGACGGCAAAGAGTCAAGTAGAGAAGTACCCCGTCATGGCGGGACCCTGTGTATAGGTCCCGATCACCCATGACAGGCTTTCTGTGAAGTTCTTCACGGAGAGTTTGATCCTGGCTCAGGACGAACGCTGGCGGCGTGCTTAACACATGCAAGTGGAGCGACGAACCAGGGCTTGCCCTGGGGCAGAGCCGCGAACGGGTGAGTAACACGTGGGTTACCTGCCTCGATGACCGGGACAACCCGAGGAAACTCGGGCTAATACCGGATGTGCCCGCAAGGGGAAAGGAAGCTTCGGCCTCCGCATCGAGATGGGCCCGCGGCCCATTAGCTTGTTGGTGGGGTAACGGC
>JBOGYB010000298.1:0-3312 GCA_050696555.1 Solirubrobacteraceae bacterium
GAGCAAGCCCTACTCCGCGCGCACGTGGGTACACGCGAGGATGAGCACGAGGTAGTCAGAAGCCCACCCCGGCCCGGAGCAGTCGTGGGAGCAGTTCCTCGACGACTTGCCGATCGACCTCGGCACGGCTGAACGGTACGAGCGCGTGAGCAGCGCGCTCCGCATAGTCGGGGACGGGATG
Source organism: Solirubrobacteraceae bacterium (assembly GCA_050696555.1). Classification (GTDB taxonomy): domain Bacteria; phylum Actinomycetota; class Thermoleophilia; order Solirubrobacterales; family Solirubrobacteraceae; genus Palsa-744. Next base: position 182 of record JBOGYB010000298.1, read on the forward strand.
GTCGAGCGCGATCCGCAACGCCACACCGATCTCCTCGTTCACCAGTCGCTCGTCGAGGGCCCGGGCGATCGGAAGCGCGATGTAGGGACCGGGGGAGGGTGTAGTGACGAGCATGCACCCATCCGCCAGTGCCTCCAGTTGGGCGATGCCGTAGTCCTCGCGACGGGCCGTACACACATAGGTGCGCGCACGCCGCAACAGCGCCCGGTAGTCCTCACGCGAGAGGGTCCCGGCGACACGTACACCCTCCGCCGGGATGGCAAAGCCGAGCGCATGCAACTCCCCCTCCTCGACGCCGGTGACGTGCAGCTCCTCCCCCTCCCCGCGCACGGTACGCCAGGCGTCGAGCAAACGGTCGAGGCCCTTCTTCGTGGGGTTCGCGGCGTAGGTGACGGCAGCTACGTCGCGGCGGTCGTAGGGCAGGGTGGGCCCCGATGGCTCCACGGGGACGGGCAGCACGAGCGCATCGCTCAGGGCGAGCGAGTGGCGCACCGAGGTGGGAATCTCGAGCAAGGCACCCTCACTCTGGGGGAGCAACAACGGCGCCTCGCGCAACCGGTGGCGCTCCAGGGGTCGCTGCCACAGCCCGTGACGCCCTGGACGGTTGGTCGCCGCGGGGGCGTCAAAGCGGATGGCCCCCTTTCGCGGCCACAACAACGCGGCGGTTGTGGTGGAGTAGATCAGCGCCCGCGGATTGGTGCGCGTGAGCGCGTCCTGTGCGGCGCGACGCGCGGCGTGCGCCCAACGCAGGTCGGTGAGCATCAGCGTACGTGTGGGTGGTTGCGGCGCGGATGACACGATCTCCGCGGTGGCCCCTGCGCGGCGCAGCGAGGCGAGCAGCTCCTCGTCAACGGCACGCAACCCCTCAGTGGAGCCGAGCGAGACGATGAGTACATCGGTCACGTGGTGGCCCCGTCGATGTGCTCCCTCCTTCACATCCACCCGCGCCACCACGTCACGTGGTGGCGCCGTTGATATGTTGCGGGCGGAAGGTCTTGAAGCCGGGGGTGCGCACCAGCGCGATCGAGCGCAGTGGCGAGGTGTGCACCACATGGAAACGCACCCCATCGCGCTCCTCGATCGCGGCGACGGCGGCGTCCTGGCGGCGCCACCAGAGCGAGAGCGCAATCGCAAAGCCCGCGCCGATACCGGGGATCTGGGGAGCGAGGAACGCGAGCCCCCCGGCGAGAACGCAGAACAGCAGCAGCGGCCACAACCGGTTCAGCAGCGTCGCCCCGGGACGGTGCTCGGGTAGGGCGGTGCTCGCCTTCGCCTCCCCCAGCAGACGCGTTATAGGAGGGTTGACCTCGGCGCGGCGACCCAACCACAGGCCTGCCGCGGCCGCCACCACCCACCAGCCGGCGGACACGTACACGGCGGTGGCGTCACTCGGACCAGCGGAGAACACCGTGACGATCACGAGCGCGGTGGCGGCGGCAGCGCTGAGCAGCACAGTCGCCCTGAGGAAGTCGACGAAGTGCACGCTTTTGCTACAGAAGGGCCTCGAGCAGGCCGCGCACGCCGCTCTGCCCGTCGATGATCAGGTCCGCCCGCTCCACCAGCTCCGGGGGGGTCTCCTCCGAGCCGACCGCCACGCACATGGCGAACCCCAGCGTGCCGGCATCGACCAGTGTGCGCAAGGCACGGAAAGCGTCGATATCCGTGCTGTCGTCACCCACATACAGCGCTCCCGCCAAAGGCGGACCGCTGTCGCGCTCGGGAGCGCTTTGCAAGAGCGCGGTGACACCGAGCCCCTTATCGAGCGCCACCGGGGGGCGTACCTCCAACACCTTGCGACCCCAGTGGATCGCGAACCCCTCCCCCTCGGCACGCCGCGCGATGTCCCGCACCAGCTCGGCGGCGTGCGCCTCGTCGGGGGCCCCTCGCCAGTGGAAGGCGGCAATGGCCTCCTTGTCCTCGCTGCGCACCCGCACACGCTGCACCTCGGCGGTGTAGGCGCGCTGCGCGAACTCCCGCACTCGCTCAGACCAGGCTGTCACGTCAGGGTCGACCTCGGGACGGGTGGCGCCGGGACGCAGCAGCTCCCCGCCGTGGTTACCCACGTAGGCGATGCTCCCGATCGAGACGATCTGACGGGCGGTGGTGGCACGACGTCCGCTGACGCACCCCACAAGGCGGTAGCGACGCGATATCTCGATCAGCAGCGTGCGCGTAGCCTCGGGCACGTGAGCGTCTGCCGCGTGGCGCACGATGGGTGCGAGCGTGCCGTCGATATCGAGCAGCACGGCGGTATGAGCGGGATCGCAGCGGAGCGGCTCGAGCGCCTCCACCAGGGTGGCAGCCGGGGACACGGTCTCTAGTATGGCGCTCCATGCGGGCCGATCCGTCGCACATGTCGCATGAGCGTTGAGAGGTTGGCAGGTACGGGTAGGAACCGCGTGCTCAAGCTCGCCACGATAGGGACACTCGCAGGGGTGTTCAGCGGGCTGTTCGGGGTGGGTGGAGGCACGGTGATGGTGCCTCTGTTGATGCTGTGGCTTGGGTACGGAGCGCGGGAGGCAACCGGGACTTCGCTCGCGGCAATCGCCTTCGTCGCCGGCTTCGCCGCCGCTACGCAGGGTGCCTACGGCAACGTGCGCGTGCTCGACGCGGTGCTGATCGGGGTGCCCGCGATCGGCGGGGTGCTGCTGGGGACGTGGTTGCAACAACGACTCCCCACCCGCTCGATCTCGCTGCTGTTCGCGGCGGTGCTTGTGGCCAGCGCGGTGGAGTTGATAGCGCGATGATCGGCTTGGTCCTCATCGGCGTGTGCGCGGGCGTGGTGGCGGGGCTACTCGGGGTTGGTGGAGGGGTGCTTTTCGTGCCCGGTCTCGTGATCTTCATGAGTCTCGGGCAGCACCAAGCGGAGGCCACCTCGCTGCTGGCGATCATCCCGGTGGCGATCGTGGGCACGATCAAGCAGGATGGGTATGGAAACGTGCGCCGCCACGACGCGCTCTTGATGGGAGTGTTGTCGATAGTTGGAGCAGGGGCAGGAGTGGCACTCGCCAACGCACTCTCCGGAGGTGTGCTGCGAGTGGGTTTCGCGCTGCTGATGGTGCTCGTGGCGATCCAGCTCGTACGCAAGGCGCTGGGCGAGGGGAATGACTCCGAGTCGAGGAGCGGGGATG
>JBOGYB010000299.1:0-3306 GCA_050696555.1 Solirubrobacteraceae bacterium
GATCAGGAGATCAAGCTTGCGCTACGAGAGGCCACCGGCGCGGCGCATCAGCTCGGGGTGATCGGCGTGCCCACGATTGCTGTCGGCGAGGAGCTGTTCTGGGGAGACGACCGTCTCCAGGACGCTGCGGCTCAGCTTGATTGATTAGTGCGGCTCACGGCTCCACAAGCCCCCGGCGAATCGCGTAGCGGGTGAGCTCGACGCGGTCGCGCATGCCGAGCTTCTCGAGCATGTTGGCGCGGTGGCGCTCGACGGTCTTCTCGCTGATGACGAGGGTGTCGGCGATCTGGTGGTTGTTGTGGCCCTCGGCGATGAGCTTGATGACTTGCAGCTCGCGTGGGGTGAGGGGGTCGGGTTGGTCGTTGGTTGGTTTGGCGAGGTAGCGACGGATGGTGTCGGTGACCGCTCCGGGGTATAGGAACGGTTCCCCGTGTACGGCGGCGCGACAGGCGCGCACGAGGTCGCGGTCGGCGAGCGACTTGAGCACATATCCACTGGCTCCGGCTTGGAGGGCTTCGTGGAGGAACTGCTCGTTGTCGTGCATGGAGAGCATCAGGATCTTCAGGGAGGGGCGTTGGCGGTGCATCTCGCGAGCGGCATGCAGGCCGGTCATACGCGGCATCGAGATGTCGAGGATGGCGAGGTCGAGCTCGTGGTGGAGGAGGGCCATTTGAATGGCTTCGATGCCGTCACCTGCTTCTGCGCAGACGACTAGGTCGGGCTCGTTCTCGAGCACGAGTCGCAGTCCCTGGCGTACCACGGCGTGGTCGTCGGCAAGCAGGATGTTGGTCTTTAGCGCAGTCATGGGGTGTTGCGGTGGAGTGGGATCTCCAGCCACACCTTGGTGCCGGTGCCAGGTGAGCTCTCCACCTGCAGGGCTCCTCCGACGAGAATGGCGCGCTCGCGCATGCCACGGATACCACCGCCCTCGCGTCGTCCCCCGCGCATGCCGCGCCCGTCGTCGCTGACGGTGAGGGTGAGGTGACGGTGGTTCGCATGCAGTGCGATATCAATGCTGGTGGCGTGGGCGTGACGGATCGCGTTGGTGGTGGCCTCCTGGGCGACGCGGTAGATGACGAGCTCGCGCTCTGGTGACTGGGGATGTAGGTCGGTGGGGAGGTGACAATCGATGCACAGCTCCGAGGGCTCGCCGAGTCGGCGGGAGAGCGCCTGCAGGGCCCCGGCGAGGCCGAGGTGCTCGAGCGGCTCGGGTCGCAGCCGTTGGGCGATACGACGAACGTCGTCGATGCTGGAGCGGGTGGTCTCGAGCATCTGCCTGAGTGGGGTGGCCAGCTCGGGTGGGGAGACGCGGGCTACCCGGGAGAGGCCGAGGAGTATCGCGGTCAGGGCTTGCCCCACCTCGTCGTGTAGCTCTCGTGCGACCCGCAGCCGCTCGCCCTCCTGGGCGGAGAGCGCTCGCCGTGTGCTTTGTAGGCGCTCGCTCTCGAGCTGGTCGAGCATCTGGTTATAGGCCTGAGCTAGCTCGGCGGCCTCCGATGGGGCGCTCGGTATCTGTAGGCGCTCGCCTGACTGAAGCGGATCGACTCGCCGAAGCAGCGCGGGGAGGTGGGTGAGGGGGGAGAGTGCGCCGCGCAGCAACAAGGTGTTGGCGACCAGCGTGACGAGGAGTGTGACGGCGAGGATGATGGCGTCGTCGGGGGCGATGTGGGCGAAAGGGGCGGGGAGCACGATGGCTATGGCCACGGCCATAGTGGTGACGACGGCGGCGTTGAGAGCAAGGACCCGCCAGAAGAGCGGCACGTAGTGTCCAGGGGAAGACGAAGCGCTGTGGGTGTCGGTAGGAGGGTTTGGATCGTGCATGGATGAGTCGAACAGGAGGGAGCGATCGTCGTGATCGACGGCGCATGGGAAACCGTCTTGTTGGCTTACGATCGGCACGCATATCACGCTAGCGCGCTCGTGCATGGGGAACCCGAAGATGGGGTCTTGACCTCATGGTGGGGAGGATTACCGGGAGCGAGGATGTGAGGACGCGACCGAACGCGACTCGACCGGCCGGTGGCAGAGCGTCTAAAGCGCCGGCTGGGGAGCTAACGCGGTGACCCTGTCTCCCCACCTCGGTGGGGTGCCGCGGTAGGCACGAGCGCACGAGCCGGTCTCGCGGCGCAGGCCCCGGGATGGATCCTGAAGCCTGCGCCAAATAATGCTCGCGGCCTATCAGCGCGTGGTTGTGAGGAGGTGGGTACGTAGCATGTGTCACTTGATACGGCCGGTGTACTGGTTGGGTGTGTTCATTCCTGTGGCACTCGTGCTGCGGCTCACGGAGGCATCGCCCTCGCTGATCTTCGCGGCGTCGGCCGTCGCTGTTGTACCGACGGCGGCGTTGATGGGTGAGGCGACCGAGCATCTCGCTGCGCGGGCGGGTCCCGGAATCGGGGGGTTGGTGAATGTCACGTTCGGCAACGCACCCGAGCTGATCATCGCGATCTTCGCGCTTGCGGATGGGTTGCAAGAGGTGGTCAAGGCATCGATCGTGGGATCGGTAGTAGGTAACGCGCTTCTCGTCCTCGGAGCCGCGATGCTCGCGGGCGGGTGGGGACGCACGCGACAGGTCTTCGATCGGACGGCCGCACAGACCCAGTCGGGGATGCTGCTGGTTACCGTCGTCGCGCTCGCGTTGCCCGCGGCGCTACAACTCTCGCGGCACGGGGACCTCCCGGCAGTGGGAGGGGTGCGTCACAGCTTCTCGTCTGACCTCAACCATGTTTCACTGATTGTTGCGCTGATCCTGATCGCGACGTATCTCGCCGGTTTGGTGTTCTCGCTGCGCACACACCGCGATCTCTTCAATCCGGCGCGAGAGGAGGGTGACCTTGGGAGTGTGTGGTCGGTGCGCAGGTCGGTTGGCACGCTTGCGGTGGCCGGGGTGGCGGTGGCGGTCATGAGCGATCTCCTGGTGGGATCGATCGAGCACGCCTCACGAGACATCGGTCTCTCGCAGTTCTTCGTCGGCGCTTTCGTCGTCGCGGTGGTGGGTAACGCCGCGGAGCACTACGTCGCAGTGATCGCAGCCGTCAAGGACAAGATGGATCTCGCGGTCAATATCGCCATCGGCTCCAGCGCTCAGGTGGGCCTGTTCGTGGCGCCGGTGCTCGTGTTGCTGTCGTTCCTGGTGGGTCCGTCACCGATGGCGTTGGTGTTCAACGGGTACGAGCTTGCGGCGCTCCTATCGGTCGCCCTGATCGTGCCGGTGCTGCTCTCGGATGGCGAGTCGACCTGGTTTGAGGGCTTTCAGTTGGTTGCCCTTTACGCGGTACTGGGGGTTGTCTTCTATTTCGCTTGAGC
>JBOGYB010000300.1:0-3301 GCA_050696555.1 Solirubrobacteraceae bacterium
TGGTAGGGGGAGGGGAGGTGCTGCCCCTCGTCGAAGCGATCCTCCCCGAACACTCCTTTGTAGGCGCCCGCCACCGCGATCGAGGAGACGTGGTGAAAGTGCTCTGCGCTTACCGCCGTCGCCAGCTCGACAGCGTGGTTGGTGCCACCGACATTCACCGCCATGTCGAGCTCCAGTGGCGCGGTCATGTCATACACCGCGGCGAGGTGGAAGAAGTGCTCGATGTTCCCTTCGAGCTCTCCCATCTGCTCGTCGCCCACACCCAAGAGTGGCTGGCGCAGGTCGCCGATAACGGGGTGAATGCGCTTGCCGGCGGAACCCCCCGCGAGGGTTTCCCAGCGCTCGATCAAGTCGTCGAGGCGAGCGAGCGAGTCTTCGCGCACGAGCACGTGGATCTTGCCCTTGCGTTCAAGCAGCCTCTCTACCAGCCGGCGGCCGATGAAGCCCGTCGCGCCGGTTACGAAATACGCCATGTGGTGATCTCCTCGAGGTCGATATGTCGAGGATAAGCGCTAGGCGCCCGCTCCAGCACCCCCGCGGCCCTCACCGGAGGCGAAGCGTTGCGCCCCACTCACCGCGTCGAGGAACACCTCAGGGCCTGCTTGGGACTCCAGCCGAAGTCCCTCGTCAAGGGTCATGCCGAGACCTTCTATGGCGGCGTACCTGTCGGCGAGCATCGTGCGCTGCGGGAATTTGGCGAGGTTGTTGGCAAGCTCCACCGCGCGTATGAGGTGCTCGCCCTCGGCGACGACCTCGGTGAGTAGACCCATCGCGTGCGCCTCGCTCGCTTCGATGATCCGTCCCGTGAGGATCAGGTCGAGCGCCCGCCCGAGGCCCACGACACGGGGCAAGCGTTGCGTTCCTCCGTCGATCAAGGGCACCCCCCAGCGTCGCTCGGGATAGCCCAGGCGCGATCCTTCGGTGGCGATTCGCAGGTCGCACCACAACGCCAGCTCGAGGCCCCCAGCCAGGGCGTAGCCCGAGATCGCGGCGATCGTCGGCTTCGACGGCGTCAGTCGCGTAAAGCCCATCGGACCCTCCGGGGCCATGAGGCGGTTGCCGAACGTCTCGATCGCCTTCAAGTCGGCGCCGGCGCAGAAGGAGATGCCCCCTGCGCCGCACAACACCATCACACGCGCGTCCTCTTCTGACTCGAAGCGCTCGAGCGCCTCGCTCAACGCCACCGCCGTTGGTCCGTCGACGGCGTTGCGCCGATGGGGCCGATCGATCGTCACGACGGCAGCGGCGCCATCACGGTCGTAGCGGACTTCGTCGGTCTCCGCCACGATGTTGGTCAGGCCCTCGCGCTCTACCAGCCGCCGCGCCAGCGTGCGTCGCCGCCGCGCGCTTTCTGGGCCGCTTTACGGGCGTCTTTGCGCTTCTCGAGTCGCCACTGCAAGAGGCTCATCGCGAGCACGAACAGTGGGAAGAAGAGGATCAGGATGAACCCCGCGTTTGTCACCACCTTGTCGTCGGTGGCCCCGTAGAAGCCTCTCCCGTCGTTGTAAGCCAGTGCCGCCGGGGCGAGCACGAGTAGCACCACAACGGAGGCGGAGAGGGTGGTGAGCAGACGACGCATGACAGCCCTGATCCTATCGGAGCTCGCCGTCGGCTTGCGCCCACGCCGCCCCTGTTGTGGTCGTGGCCGCGCGGGTATGTGTCCGGTGGCGGATCGCCCCTACCATCCTCGACGTGGCTCTTCTGATTGCCTCCGATCTGCGCAAGGACATGGCCGGCAAGCCCCTACTCGGGGGTGTGTCGTTCAAGTTGGAGCGTCGCGAACGGCTCACCATCGCCGGTCGCAACGGGGCGGGAAAGACGACTTTGTTGCGCATGATCGCGGGCGAGGAGAGGATCGACCGCGGCGAGCTGAGCGTCTCCAAGGGCGTGCGTATCGCTCTGCACGACCAGCGCCCGCCGCGTAACCGTGAGATGTCGCTGGGCGATTACGTGCTTTCCGGATGTGTGGAGGAGCTGGCGGTGGAGCGCGAGCTCGCGCGCTTTGAGAGCGAGATGGCGGCGGGGTCGAGCGAGGAGGCACTACTTGACCGTTATGCCCGCGCGCAGGCGCGGCTGGAGTCATACGGTGGCTACCTGTGGCGCGATCGGGCCACCGTTATGACCCGTGGGCTGGGCTTCTCCGAGAGGGACCTCGATCGTGGTCTTGACACGTTCTCCGGGGGGCAACTCACGCGTGCGTCGCTTGCCCGCGCGCTCGCCACAAATGCTGACGTGCTGTTGCTCGACGAGCCCACCAACCACCTCGACATCGAGTCGCTGGAGTGGCTGGAGCAGACGCTCGTAGATCTCGACGCCGCTGTCATGCTCGTGGCGCACGACCGCTGGTTCTTGGAGGCGGTGGGCACCGCGGTGCTCGAGCTCTACGGCGGGGCGGGCGGGACTTCATCCCGCTCGCGCTTCTTCGCCGGCACATGGCACAACTGGCGGCGCGAGCAGGCGGCGCGCGAGATCGCGCTGGGCAAGGCGATCGATAAGCAGCAGGCGGAGATCGCGCGCATGGAGCGCTTCGTGGAGCGCTTCCGCGCGAAGGCTACAAAGGCGCGACAGGCGCAGTCGCGTGTAAAGAAGCTCGCCAAGATCGAGCGCATAGAGCGCGATCCGCGCGATGCGACGAGCCTGGAGTTCGCTTTCAAGCCTCCCGAGCGCACCGGACGGGTGATCTTCGAGCTGCAGGACGCCCGCGTGGAGATCGCCGGCGCAGGCGACGGTGGGGCGGGCGGGGATCCTAGGGCGGGCGGGGATCCTAGGGCGGGCGGGGATCCCATCATCCTGCTCGACCACGCCGAGCTATGGCTCGAGAGGGGGGAGCACGTTTCACTTGTGGGTCCCAACGGGGCGGGCAAGACCACACTGATCGAGACGCTCGCCGGGCGCCGTCCGCTGGGTGGGGGCAAGCTCTCGACTGGTCACAACGTGAATGTCGGTTACCTCTCCCAGCACGCCGAGGAGCTGGGGGCGGGGGGGCCTCCCGCGCAGAGCGTCGTGGAGGCCGCCCAGCGGGCGACGGGTCTCACCCCCAATAAGGCCCGTGCGCTCGTGGGTAGGTTCCTGTTCTCTGGGGAGGACGCGGAGAAGCCGCTTGAAGGGCTCTCGGGCGGCGAGCGGCGACGTCTGTCGCTGGCGATCCTCATGAACGGCACCCCCAACCCGCCCAACGTGTTGATCCTCGACGAGCCCACCAACCATCTCGATCTGGAGAGTCGCGAGGCGCTCGAGGATGCGCTGCAATCGTTTGAGGGTGCCCTGTTGCTTGTGTCGCACGACCGCGCCCTACTCGATG
>JBOGYB010000301.1:0-3288 GCA_050696555.1 Solirubrobacteraceae bacterium
GAGTAGGGCTTACTCCGCGCGCGCGCACGCGAGTCACCCTCTGAGGGAACACCCACAGCCTCTCCGGCGGGGGGCACCACACCCTCCGACGCACCCCCCGCCGGGGGCGCGTCTGCCGGCATCGCCGGCTCGTCCGCCCACGGCTCCACCGCCAGTGGGGCACCGGTGGCGGCGTGCAGCTCACGCGCCACCCCGTACACACCGAGACAGTCGGGACGGTTGGGGGTGATCTCCAGCTCGATCACGTCCGTGGAGATCGCGAGGATGTCCTCCAACGGGGTACCGGGCGCGAGCTCCACCTCGGGGAGCAGCTCGTTCAGCACCATGATCCCGCTGTGGTCGCTGTCGATCTGAAGCTCGTCCGCCGCGAGGATCATCCCGGCGGAGGGCACCCCCCGCAGCTTCGCCTCCTTGATCTTCGTGCCGTCCGGCATCCGTGCCCCCGGCAGCGCCACGGCGACCGTCTGGCCCGCGTCGACGTTGGGCGCCCCACACACGATCCCGGCGGGTTCACCCGCGCCGATATCCACCTCGCACACCCGCAGCCGGTCGGCGTCGGGGTGAGGGGCCACCGTGAGCACCCTCCCCACCACAAACCCCTCGATCGAGGGAACCCCGTGGTGGAGGATCGTCTCCACCTTCGTCCCGGTCATCGTCAACCGCTCCTCGATCTGAGACGTATCGAGATCGGGCGAGCAGTATTCACGCAGCCAGTTCAGCGGGACCTTCATCCGTCCGTCTCCTTCGGAGATGGCGCGGGCATGGGAAATGGAGTAAGGATCATCCGAACTGCTCCAGGAACCTGAGGTCGTTTTCGTAGTAGAGGCGCAAATCGGGGATGCCGTGCTTGAGCATCGCGATCCGCTCCACCCCCATCCCCCAGGCGAATCCCTGCACCTTCTCGGGGTCGTACCCGGGGGCGTTGGCGTCGGTGGTGGGAACGTGGGAGTAGACGTTCGGGTCGACCTCCCCCGCGCCGAGCACCTCGAGCCATCCCTCCCCCTTGCACAGGGGACAGCGCGATCCGTCCCCCATGAAGCCCTTGCCCGAGCAGTGAAAGCAGGAGACATCCACCTCCACCGAGGGCTCTGTGAAGGGGAAGAAGTGGGGGCGCAACCGCACATCCCTCTCCCCCCCGAACACGGTCTTGGCGAAAGCGAGCAATGTCCCCTTGAGGTCGGCGAGCGTGATGTCCTCGTCCACCGCCAACCCCTCGATCTGGTGAAACTGAGGGGTGTGGGTGGCGTCGCTGTCGGGACGGTAAACGCGCCCGGGGATCACCACGTACAGCGGCGGCGGGTGGGCCTCCATCGCGCGGATCTGCATCGGGGAGGTGTGGGTGCGCAGAACGAGGTCATCGGGTGCGCCGAGCCGCAGTCCACCGTCAGCGCGCGCACTCTCCTCCCCCCTCGCCCCGGGCCGGTGCACGTAGAAGGTGTCGGTGCGCGCACGCGCCGGGTGGGTGGGCGCGTGGTTGAGGGCATCGAAGTTGTAGTGCACCGTCTCCACCTCCTGCCCGTCGAGCACGGTGAACCCGAGGCCCAGGAAGATGTCCTCCAGCTCGCGCATCGTGGCGGTGAGCACGTGCAACCTCCCCACCGGCTCGGCGGGGGTGCCGGGGAGGGTCACGTCCACCCTGTCCCCCTTCAACCGCTCGTCGAGCTCGCTCGCGTCGAAATGCGCGGCACGCGCCTCGATCAGCGCCTCCAGCGCCTTGCGGGCGTCGTTTGCGGCTTTGCCCACCACCCCCCTCTGCTCGGGCTCGAGCGCGGCCACACCGCGCAGCATCTGTGGCAGCTCGGCCTTGCGCCCGAGGTAGCGCACCCGCAGCTCCTCCACGACTTCGCTCGAGGAGGCCGCCTCGATCTCGCCCTGCGCCTGCGCGCGCAGCTCTTCGATCCGCTCGATCATGACGCCCGCACCCTAGTCGAGGGGCGTGTCGTCTCGTAGAGCGCCACCGTCACCGCCATCGCCGCGTTCAGCGACTCCGAGGCGATGGGGATGTGGGCGGTGTGCTCACACTCCTCCACCACCTCCCCCGGCAACCCCTCGCGCTCAGCCCCCACCAGTAGCGTGACGGCACTGGAACCGGCGCCACCCGGGGCCTCGGGATCCGTGCCGTCTGCGAGCACCCGCACAACATGATCGAGCGAAGCGCCCGCGTGGGCCACAAGCGCCACTCGTGTACCCGGTAGCTCCACGACGTCCCCCACTCGCGCAAGGGGAACAGCGAACACCGCCCCCATGCTCGCCCGCACCGCCTTTGGCGAGTGGGGGTCGGCGCACCCTGGCCCGAGCGCCACCGAGGAGGCCCCGAAGGCGAGCGCGGAGCGCACCACCGTCCCCACGTTGCCGGGGTCCGATACCCCATGCAGATAAACACACAGAGGACCCCTCGCCTCAGCCCACCGTTGCTCGTAGACACCGATCGCACGTGTCCCCGAACCAAGCGTGGAGACGCTCGCCAGCACGGGCGCGTCAACGTCCTCGAAGTCGGATCCTCCGATAGCCGTACCTGCCAGACGGAAGCCTTCGACCGCCGGCCTCCCCGCGGCGATGGCGGCCGCAATCAGGTCCTCGCCCTCAGCGAGGAACCGGCCGGTGCGCGCACGATCGCGAGAACGCTTGAGCTTGCGCAGCTCCTTCAATCTAGGGTTGTTGTTGGATCTGATCACTTGTCGTTCATTGTCCTTTGCAACTACGACGGTTCTCGGTGCGACCCCTCTCTTGGGTAAAAAAAAGGCGCCGGTCCCGAAGGAGCAGCGCCCGAGAGGTTCGTGTGTCGATTGCCGTCAGGCAGCCGACGCCTCGCGGGCGGTCTCCACAAAACGTCGGAAAGTGTCGGCGTCACGGACGGCGATGTCCGCGAGCACCTTGCGGTCGAGCTCCACGCCGGCCTTGGCGAGGCCGTGCATGAGCTGGGAGTAGCTCATCCCGTTCTGACGCGCCGCGGCGTTGATGCGGGTGATCCACAGCCTGCGGAAATCGCGCTTGCGGTTGCGCCTGTCGCGGTAGGCGTAGGCGTCCGCCTTCATCAGCGCCTCCTTGGCGCGTCTGTAGTTGGAGTGCGCTTCGCCGCGGAATCCCTTCGTCAGCTCGAGCGTCGCGCGACGCTTCTTCTTGGCGTGAACCGACCGCTTTACACGTGTCATTTGCCAACCCCCAAGAGCTTCTTCACGCGTGGGGTGTCGTGGTCGGAGAGCATCAGCGGTTTGGCGAGGTCGCGCTTGTGTTTGGGCGACTTCTTCTCGAGGATGTGGCTCGAGAAGGCGTGCCTCCCCCTCACCT
>JBOGYB010000302.1:0-3282 GCA_050696555.1 Solirubrobacteraceae bacterium
GTCGTTGCCCGCTTCGCCGTAGAGAGCGTCCTTCCCTGGGCCTCCGATTATCGTGTCGTTCCCACCCAGCCCATGCAGGAAATCGTTGCCGGGGCCTCCTTCGATCAGGTCGTTGCCCGCTCCGCCGAAGATCTCGTCGTTACCGGCTTCTCCGTAGAAGCGGTCGTGTGACTTGTCAAAGCCTTCGTCGATGATGGTGTCAGCCCCAGGGCCGCCGCGAATGATGTCCGCGCCCGCGAGGGGTTCGACCGCGTCGTGGCCTGTGCCGCCGTAGATCTTGTCGGCGCCTGTGGTGCCGTAGATCTTGTCGTTCCCACCATTGCCGTAGATAATGTCGCCACCGCTGTTGTTGGGTGCATCGGCTGGAGAGTTGAATTCCTCGGGCAGGGGTCCCCCGATGAGGGTGTTTTTGCCTGGGCCGCCGTCGAGGTGGATGGCATAGAAAAACAGGCCTCCAGAGGTGGGGAGGAGTAGCGAGCGGAATCCGCCTTGAACGGTGACCTTGGAGGTGTCGATCGTGTCGTCGCCACCTTCTCCGTAGATGCTGATTTCCTGGGGGGCTTCTTGGGATGCTGTACAGGCCATGTGCTGTCCGGTGCGATTAACCAGCGATTCACCGTTGATGAGCACGAGGTTGTTCGAGCAGCTCAACGCGATGTGGTCGCTTGCTTCGTCGCTGATGATCGTGAGAAGCCATGTGTTGCCTTCGGTGAGCGTGAGATGCACGCTCAACTGTGCGGAGGCCGCCAGGGGGAGTGTCAGCAGGCACGCCAGAGCGGCAGCGCAACCCGCGAGAAGGCGAGTGACTAGTGCCGATGGGTGTGATTTTGGGATGTTAGTGAGCACTGACACCGCTGGGTACATTAACGATCGAGCCTGTGATGCGGCTGCCGAGGTTTGAGGCGAGGAACGCGGCGGTGTGGGTGTGCGCTGAGCGGTGTCCACAGAGCCCCACTGCCAAGATACCCCGGTGCTCACGATCGCTCTAGCCCTCGGGTCCTCGGCTTGCTACGGGGTGTCGAACTTCCTCGGACCCCAGCTGGCGCGGAGGCATACGTTGGTGTCGGTGCTGATGTTCTCGCAGGTGGCGGCGTTGGGGGCGAGCGCGGTGTACCTGGGGGCGCATGGTGGTCACTCGCTGCCCTCCTCGGATGTGTGGTTGGCGTTGCTCGCGGGGGCGGGGAACGCGGGAGGGTTGATCGGGTTTTATGTGGCGGCGGAGTTAGCGCCGCTCTCCATCGTGGCGCCGATCGGGGCAGTGGGGGCGGTGGTGCCGGTGATGTGGGGAGTGTCCACCGGGGACTCGCTGAGGGTCACGCAGATCGTGGGTCTCGTGCTCGCGTTGGGGGGCGCGGCGTTGGCGGCTCGTAGGCCGCGGCCGAGCGTGGAGCAGGCGCGTCGCTACCCGGACCCGCGCCGGGGGGCGCTGTGGGCGGGTGGGTCCTCGGTGGCGTTCGGGGTTTTCCTAACGGCCCTCCCGGCGGCGTCGGCGCACGGGCAGGCGTGGGCGCTCTTCGACGCGCGTGTGGGGGTGGTGATCCTGACCGGGGTGTGGGCGGGGAGGAGGTTGCAAGCAGTGAGGCTCGCACCGGTGAGCGCGCTGTTGACGATCCCCGGGTTGCTGCTCATCACCGGCACGCTGCTCTACACGACCGCGGCGGCGCACGGGGAGCTCTCGCTGGTGTCGGTGCTGGGGTCGCTGTTCCCGGTGGTGACTGTGGGGTTGGGGGTGGCGGTGCTGCAGGAGAAGCTCTCCCAGATGCAGTTGGTGGGTGTGCTGGCGGCGCTCGCAGGGATCGTGCTGATCGGCGTGTAGCGCGTTTGGCCTAGGAGTTTGTGGGGATCGTTGCCACGACCACCGTCGCAGGTGGGTCATGGTGTGGGATCCTCGCCGTAGGTGAGAAGCAAGCTCCAATCGCGCCGTCGCGCCCTGGAGGCCAACGTCCTCCGGATGGCGCGTGCGATCCAGGAGGACGACGAGGCGATGGTGGAGCAGATCGTCAGCTTGAGTCGTTCCCGCCGCTTGTTCGCCCCGCTGGCGTTCACGGTGGGAGCTTTCGCGATGCTGCTCGATGGGTTGAGGTTGCTGATCGGCAACTGGAGGCTCACGCTGGTGCAGGTGCTGCCGGCGGTGTGGATCTGGTTGGCGATGTATGACCTGAAGGCGAGGGTGTTGCACGACAAGTCGTTTCCCGAGCTACGTGGGGCGGTGCTGATCCCGATCGCCCTGGCGGTCATTGCGATCACCGTGGGGGCCTTCTTCCTGAACGCGGTGTTCGCTTTCGCGATCACCCGTGGGGGCGCTCCCGAGATTCGCCCGGCGGTAGAGGAGGCAAAGCGACGCACGCTGCCGATATCCCTATGGGGAGGAGCGGTTGGGGTGGCGCTCGCCCTGTCCACGCTGATCGCTCCGAGGTGGGGGAAACCGTGGTTCGTGCTGTGCCTGGGGATCGTGGTGGGGGTGATGATGGTGTGCTACGTGGGGGTTCCCTCCCGCTTGATCGGGATCAGGCGGGGTGGGTCGCGCCGCGATAAATTTGCCGCGTCGGCGCTCAGCACCGCGTTGGGGGCGACGGTGTGCACGCCGCCATACCTGCTTGGGCGGCTGGGGATCCTGATGCTCGGGTCGAAGCTGCTGTTGATCCCCGGGATCGTGGCGCTCACGCTCGGCTTCACGCTGCAGGCGGGCGCCACGGGGGCGGTGAGGGCGATCAAGATGACCGCGGTACTTACCGAAGGGGGACGTCGCACCAAGCGACCGCCGCGTGCGACCGTGCGGTGAATGGGCCGCCGAGAGGCGACTACCGTGGTGGGGGTGAGTTCGAGCCACAACGCTCATTCGTGCCGCTGGGATCGCTTCGGCATTTCGTTCATCCGAAGGCGGTCACCCTTCAGCAGGGTGATGGGTATGCCGATCCATCGCGTATGGCGTCCCCTCGTGCGCGAACACTGTCCCTGCGGCGTCCTGACAGCTGCTCGGTGTGCGGGTGTGAGCTGCCGGCGCGTACCCGCGCGCGGTGGGATCCCACTTCGAAGAAGGTGACCTGCCTGGGGTGCGTGGCGGCGACGCTCTCGAGCGGGCACACTGATGGGCCCGCTCTCCCGGTGGGGTCGATTCAGGTCGATCCGGGTACGGCGGGGGGGAGCGCGATGCGCGAGTATGCGCGCCGCCATGACGCCCGCGAGCAGCGCGCCCGCGAGCGTATGGGTTTGCTCGGGGTGGGGATCGCCCGGCTCCCCGGTGACCCAGCTTCCACACGCGCGTGGAGGCAGGGGGCGGAG